>ONIF01000278.1 GCA_900317795.1 uncultured Eubacteriales bacterium
CGAACAGGTAACAATATTTTTTCATGGATCGGAATATACACGCAAAATCGTGTTTGCCGCAGAACGCAAATAAGGGCGTTTTTGGGGGTGTTTAGGGCAGGGGGTATAATTTAATACTCCTGAGCCGTTTGAGAGCCGCTGAGGGCGTTCTGAGAGGGCATACAGAGCATTGTAGAGTGAGCCTTTCAAGGTGTCTGCGAACAGGTAACAATATTTTTTCACGGATCGGAATATACACGCAAAATCGTGTTTGCCGCAGAATGCAAATAAGGGCGTTTTTTGGGGGGGGTTAGGGCAGGGGGGTAAATTTATACTCCTGAGCCGTTTGAGAGCCGCTGAGGGCGTTCTGAGAGGGCATACAGGGCATTGTAGAACAAAGTTAAAGGAGAGATTGAAAAATGGAATTTGAGAAAGCTGTGCAGGAACTCAAAGAACACATCAAAGACTATGCAGAGGGTATGTTGACCAAATCAAGAGGAAAAAATCAGTATGTTTGTCCATTTTGTGCAAGTGGAACAGGTGTTAATGGAACGGGAGCATTTACGGTATATGAAAATCATTTCTATTGCTTTTCATGTCAGAAAAATGGCGATATATTCGATTTGGTAGAGCAGGTAGAGGGCATAGACAAAAAACAGGTAGTACAGCATACTGCCCAAAGATATGGGATAAACATTGACAGGAAAAGCAGGGAAAGCCACAAGAAAGAAGAAATTGCAGATTATACTGCCTTTTACCGTGAGTGCAACAGTCATTTGCAGGAAACGGACTATCACAGGGGAATTTCCCTTGATACTCTCAACCGCTTTTTAGTTGGATATGATGCACAATGGAAACACCCGAAGGCACCAAAAGCACCGTCGACACCACGTCTTATAATACCGACTTCAAAAACTTCATACTTTGCAAGAGATACAAGGAACACTGCCGATATACCAAAAGAGCAGCAAGAATATACAAAGCAGAAAGTAAAAATCGACAGTTGGCATATCTTTAACGAAAAAGCTGTTAATAATGCACCTGTTTTATACATAGTTGAGGGAGAAATAGACGCATTGAGCATTATTGATGTTGGAGGAAATGCCGTAGGTTTTGGTGGTATCGGTTATATAAATTTCTTTTTCAAGGTTTTAGACCATAGTAAAATGGCAAAAGAACAGAAATTTATAATAGCCCTTGACAATGACAAAGCAGGAGAAAAGGCTAAAAATACCTTGATAGACGGATTTTGTAAGCGTGGTATTGCGTTTTGTGTGTATAATCCAAGCGGAAAGCATAAGGACAGCAATGAAGCATTGATGTCGGACAGATCGGAATTTGAAAAGTCGGTATTGTACGGCATAGAAAATGTTGACAAACTGATTGAAGAATACAGAGGAAAGGAAGATATGGAGTATCAGCAGAAATATTGTGCAGAGGCATTGTTAGGCGGTTTTATAGACGGCATAGCTACAAATGTCAATACGGAAGTGATTCCGACAGGCTTTAAAGTACTTGATGACATTTTAGACGGGGGATTATATGAGGGCTTGTATGGTATCGGTGCAATATCTTCTCTCGGTAAAACTACATTTGCACTTCAAATAGCCGATCAAATAGCCGAATATGGACACCAAGTATTGATATTCTCGCTTGAAATGTCGCAAAATGAACTTATTGCCAAGAGTATAAGCCGCAATACTTTGAAAAGAGTAATTGCAGCAAAGGGAGATGTAAGTGATGCAAAGACAACAAGAGGGATAATGTCAGGCAGAAAATACCCGTTATACAACCAGACCGAAAGAGAATTGATAAAAAATGCTGTCGGGGACTATCAGAGCATATCAAAAAATATTTTTATTCGTGAGGGAATGGGGAATGTTGGAGTTGACAACATTGTTGAACAGGTAAAAGAGCATATCAGAAAAGCTAATAAGCTGCCTGTTGTTATCGTGGATTATCTTCAAATACTCATGCCGCATAGTGAAAGAGGGACAGACAAGACCAACACGGACTATGCAATATTGACATTAAAGCGACTTTCAAGAGATTACAAGATACCTGTTGTTGTTATTTCTTCTTTCAATCGTGAAAATTACAGCAATAAAGTATCAATGCAGTCATTTAAGGAAAGCGGTGCTATTGAATATTCATCAGATGTGTTGATAGGCTTACAGCTTATGGGAACAGGTGCAAAGGACTTTGATGTTGATGAAGCCAAAAGCAAGAATCCAAGAGAAATAGAAGCGGTTATATTGAAAAATCGTAACGGCAGGACAGGCGGCAAAATCAGATATAATTTTTACGCCATGTTTAACTACTTTTCGGAATTGGGGGAAATTGGCGGCAATACTTCAATAAATCAAAGAAAAGCAGTAACGGGTGGCAAAGGTTCAACCAAAAACAAGAAAAAGCCGAAAATTGAAACTGACACCGATTTGATGAAAATAAAAAGCTGTGAATTGTATGCAAATGGTGACGAAGTGTTATAACAAAGGGTGCTTGAAGTCTGAAAGGACTTTGAGCCTTTTCTTTCTGTTGTAAGTATCGGTCAAATTTGTCCGATGAACTTTCAGAACCTAAAATAGATGTTTTTAAAGAGCTAATGTTATATAGAGATATGCAAGCATAGATTTTGTATATACAAAGTACATCCAAAATCGCTTGGTGGGAAAAATTCCCACGCCCCTTGATGTCGCAGACGGCAACATCACAATCGTTATCACTCACCATGCAGCATATTCTCTCCTTTCTTCTGGCTGAAAAGGGAGGTCAAGGGGGGAAAGCCCTTGCAAGTTATACCATTTTTGTAGGGAAACGCCAGTGAAACGTTAAAAAAAAATGGTATAACCTGCTACACCATTGCGAATGGGGCTTGCAGCTGCCGCTGGCTTGTTGTATAATGATAGTTAAAGATGACCTGCAAGCTAATTTGCAATGGTGTAGAGGAGAGAACAAACGAAATGGCACATATAGAGAAGTTCAATAGGGCAGCTATCGGTCATATGTTGGCACATTACGACAGAGGTGCGGAACGTATCGGTAATGAATGTGTGGAATAGAAGGGAGTGTAAAATAAAGTGTGTAAGTCGAGAAAATAAAAAATCGGCTTATGCACTTTCATTTTTTAGTGAGGTGTGATAAAGTGAAAGAAAGGATAGA
>ONIF01000134.1 GCA_900317795.1 uncultured Eubacteriales bacterium
CTAAAATGAATCCGAGACAGGAAACAAAATTCCCGCCTCGGATTTTTTAGGATATTTGAAGAGATTTTGGGTTTGTCAAGTAAACTGTGTAAGTTTTTTATTGAATTTTGTAAGACCGCAATCAATACGAGTTGCGTCAACGAAATTTAAGCCATAACTTTCATTGTTTTAAGTAATAACAGGCGATTTTGTTAGTGGTAAAGCTAATTTTTGCAAAAGCTGATTACTTATCAAGCAAGTAATCAATAAGCGAAATATTAGCTTATTTACTGGATTTTTGGGATATATTACTTGATTTGTTGAAAGTTATGGTTTAAGGAAATCTACATGAACGCAAAATATAATTCTACTATATTTAATTCCTTGTGAATTCAAACACGGAGTCAGATTATTATATCCTGACTCCGTGTTTTTCAATACGCTTCACTTTTGACGCTTACAAATTAACTCCGACAACATTAGAAAGCACCCCTTCTTATCTATGACACAAGGTTTAGCTGTTCTATACGAACGATACCCTACGAAAAGAGAGAAAATAAATCGTTTCATCGAAGATTTTAGCTTGTATGAAAATATGTCAATTGACTATCTTTTATCATTTGATACCAGAGAAAAGAAAGACGGTAAATATACAATAGAAATTGAAAAAGCAAATGGATTAGAAGAATTAAATTATATTATTGATAGCTTTAAAAATATAGTCGAATAAAGAGGCAAATAGGTCATCGAACTTTTTGGATTTTATAGCAATTATGATGAAGAAATGTAAAAATAACAGAGGGTACAAATTGTATCCCCTGTTATAACTTATTATAGCTTTTTACGAAAATGGTGTAAATTTGGTGTAATGGTGTAGATTTTTACAGCTTTTTAAGCCGAAAAACCGCATAAACACCGGGTTTTATTTGTCGAGGCTCTTCATTGTCGGGAAAAGCAAAACATCTCTTATTGCAGCGGAGTCTGTCAAAAGCATACACATTCTGTCTATGCCGAATCCGATACCACCTGTGGGAGGCATTCCTATTTCAAGGGCATTCAAGAAATCTTCATCTGTATGATTTGCTTCTTCATCGCCCTGTGCAAGTAATTCTTCCTGTGCTTTAAAGCGTTCACGCTGATCTATCGGATCGTTAAGCTCCGAATAAGCATTAGCCATCTCCCAGCCGTTCATGAAGAACTCAAAACGCTCTACATAATCGGGATTAGAGGGCTTTTTCTTTGTAAGAGGAGATATTTCAACAGGGTGATCCATCAAAAATGTCGGCTGAATAAGATGTTCCTCAACGAAGTTTTCAAAGAATAAATTAAGAATATCGCCCTTTTTATGGCGTTCTTCGTATTCAACACCCTTTTCGTCTGCAATTTTTCTTGCATCTTCAAGAGAGTTTATTTCATTGAAGTCAACGCCTGCATATTTTTTAACGGCATCTACCATTGTAATTCTTTCAAAGGGCTTGCCCAAGTCCATTTCGATTCCGTTATAAGTGATTTTAGTTGTGCCTAAAACTTCCTGTGCAACGTATCTGTAAAGATTTTCGGTCAAGTCCATCATGCCGTTATAGTCTGTATAAGCTTGATAGAGTTCCATGAGAGTAAATTCGGGATTATGTCTTGTATCAAGACCTTCGTTTCTGAATACACGACCGATTTCATAAACTCTTTCAAGACCACCCACGATAAGCCTTTTGAGATAAAGTTCGAGAGATATACGGAGTTTCAAATCTTCGTCAAGGGCATTGAAGTGTGTTTCAAAAGGTCTTGCGGCAGCACCGCCCGCATTGGATACAAGCATAGGAGTTTCTACTTCCATAAAGCCCTGACCGTCAAGATAGCGTCTTATTGCACTGATTATCTTTGAACGCTTGATAAAAGTATCTTTTACTTCCTCGTTCATAATAAGGTCAATATATCTCTGACGATAGCGGGCATCTGTATTGGTAAGACCGTGATATTTTTCGGGGAGTATTTGCAGGCTTTTGGAAAGCAGGGTTATTTCATCTGCATGAATGGAAATTTCGCCTGTCTGAGTTTTAAAAACATTTCCTTTCAAGCCGACAATATCGCCAATATCCATTTTTTTGAAAAGTTTATATTCGTCTTCTCCGACACTATCCCTTGCAACATAGGATTGTATAGTCCCCTGCAAGTCCTGAATGTGGCAGAAAGAGGCTTTTCCCATAACACGCTTTGACATGATACGACCTGCAATACTGACAGATTTTCCCTCAAGTTCGTCAAAGTTATTTTTAATTTCCATGCTGTGATGTGTCACATCATATTTCATTATCTGAAAAGGGTCTTTGCCGTTAGCCTGCAATTCCGCAAGCTTGTCACGCCTTACTTTCAGCAGTTCATTGATATTCTGCTGAGGCTGATTATTCTTTTCTCCCATTGTTTTTCTTCCTTTCAAAAAAATCATCTTGATATTTCAAGAATCTCGAATTTCACTTCACCGTTGGGTGTTTCGGCAATAACAATGTCACCGACTTTGTGACCGAGGAGTGCGGCACCTACGGGGGATTCATCGGAGAGCTTGTTGTTAAAGGGGTCAGCCTCACCCGAGCCGATGATTTGATATTCAGCGTCCTCGTCAAAATCAAAGTCATGCACTTTTACTTTTGAGCCGATGTGTATATGTTCATCGGTAAGTTCGCTTTCGTCTATGATTTTAGCGTGTTTCAAAATATTTTCAATTTCGGAAATTCTTGCTTCCACTTTAGCCTGTTCATTTTTGGCTTCATCATACTCGCTGTTTTCGGAGAGGTCACCAAAGGAACGTGCAACCTTGATTTTTTCGGCAACTTCTTTTCTTACAACGGCTTTGAGATATTCCAGTTCATTTTCGTAATTTTTGATACCCTCGCTTGTGAGGAGCATATCCTGCTGTTTAGCCATACAAAGACCACCTTATATAATATTTTTGCAGAGTAATTATAACATCAAATCATTGATAATGTCAAGAAAAATGTGCAATTAGCAATGTGCAGTGTGCAATGCGAAATGTGAAATTGGCAGTCAGCAATCAGCAATGATTAACGTGAGTTCGATGAAAACGAAAAATCCGCAAGGTGTCATTCTTTCGGCACTTTACGGATTTCTTTATTCATTTGCTATCATAATACATTGCACATTGCACACTGCACATTGTACATTGAAATCAGTATGTTTTGAAGTTTGAAGTTGTCCAGGTTTCCTGATAGATATACATGGAGGTGTTGTTGGGGTTAAGGCAGTAGAAATAGTGGTTGACAGTGCCGCCCCAGCCAAGATTATTGTTTTCAACCTGAGCGTCAAATATATAGTGTCTGCCGTTGATGTTTGCATCAACCCAGTAGTGGTTGCCATAGCCGCCCGCACTCATTCCGACAAGTCCATGAACAACGTGAGCGTCATAGCCTATTCTCTGCATAACAGCCGCAAGCGTGCAGGCATAGTCATAGCAGTTTCCCAATTTTTTTACAAGGGTGGAATATGCGGAAATAACGATTTCTCTGTCATTGTTTGAAACATAATTCACACCGTAAACAGGGGAGTAGTCATAGCTGATATAAGCATAGCTGATATTTGTTGCAAGGTAGTCAAAGCAGGCTTTGACTTTATGTGCATTACTCATTCTTGAATTGAGAATGTCACCAAAAATGCTGTCAATTTTATCGTCAAGGAGTTTGGAATTAGTCTTGACGGGGTTTACTTTTGCGGAGTTAAGAATGTCGTCCGAAGAACTCCATGCATATATTTGCACGGGTTCGTTTACTTTTATATTGACGGAAGCCGCCTTGTTATTGGCAGTTCTGACAGTAATGGTTGCCGAGCCGGGATTTTTTGCAGTAACAAGACCGTTTCCGTCAACAGAGGCAACGTTTGAGTTATTGCTTGAATAGGTGATTTTGCTTGTATATGTGTTGGCAGGGAGAAAATAGTTGATTTTGAAAGTGTCATCAATTTCAAGTTCCGCATAATTTTGTTTTACCTGTATTTTATCGGGGGGATTTTTTACGGTAACTTTGCAGGTATCTGTTTTTCCGTTGAAAGTCGTGACGGTGATGACAGTCGAGCCTGCTTTTTTTGCAGTGAGGTTTCCACGCTTATCGCATTCGGCAATACTGCTGTCACTTGAAGAATAGGTTCTTGTGCAGGCGGCTGTATTTTCGGGTACTGCTGCATGGAATTGATATGTATCACCTGCTGCGATAGTCAGGGATTTCTTTGTAAGGGATATTTGTGAAGGGGCTTTTTTCACGGTAACTTTACAGGTATCTGTTTTGCCGTTGAATATCGTAACTTTTATGGTTGCCGAGCCTTCTTTTTTGGCAATCATATTGCCGTTTTTGTCAAATGAAACAATACTTTCGTCACTTGAAGAATAGCTTCTCACACACGCAGTCGTATTGGCGGGAACGGTTGCATAAAATCTGTAAGTTTCTCCGATACCCACTTCCATATTATGACAGTTGAGAGTAACTTTGGAGGGTGCTTCATTTACCGTTACATAGCATAAGGATTTTCTGCCGTTGTGAGTAACGGCACTGATTGTTGCATTTCCCGTACCCTTTGCAATCACTTTTCCGTTGCTGTCAACGTATGCAACATTCGGGTTGCTTGTAAGCCACAATACAGACTTGTTGGAAACATTAAGGGGATAAACCGTAGAATTGAGGTTATAGCTTTCGCCCTTTCCGATAGTAATTTCAGTTCTGTTGATGGAAATACTCTCTGCCGCAACAAATACAGTATCAGGTTTGGGTGCATAGGCAATTACGGTATTGACAGGCATAGCCGAAGCTGCCGATATGATAACCGCTGCCATAGTGCAGGTCAAAATTCTTTTAAAATAATTGTTCATAAGTAAAATCTTTCCTTTCTATATCAGAACGATTGCAATTATATAACAAACTTGTAATAATTGCAACACGTTTTTAATTTTTCGTAAAATATACAGCAAAACGCACAATAATAAATATATAAAATTATATAATTTTACCTATAAATTAAAACAAAAACTGCCATACTTGGAAAAGTACAGCAGTTTTATTTTTGTTCCTTTGAGATACGTTTCAGACGGAAGAAGAAAGCTTGGGAGTAGTTTCGTCATCTCTGAAAAGCAGGGATATGCACCATATTGCAGAAAGTGCAACAAGGGTATAGACAATTCTGCTGACAATTCCCGTCTGACCTCCGCAAAGCCATGCAACGAGGTCAAACTGGAATATGCCGACCGAACCCCAGTTAAGACCGCCTATAATAAGCAGTATCAAAGAAAGCTTGTCAAGCATTTTTTTTATCCTCCTTTAACAATCGGGATATTTATATTTTAGGCAGAATTTTTTATTTTATACACGCATCAGAGATAAACGGCACATTTTTTAAAAGTCACCATTGCCTTGTGAAGATGTTTATAAACGGCAGCGGGACTAATACCGATTTTTTCGGCAATTTCCTTAACGGGAGTGTTTTCAAAGTATCGCATAACGATACAGTCATGTTGCCTTTTTGTCAGTTCGTTTTCAAGCACGATTTTCATAATTTTTTTCATGCGGAGTATTCTCGGGTCGGAAATATCTTCATTTTCGTGTTTATAATAGGAAAGCTGTTCCATCATTTCGGGAGTAAATGAAATTTCTTTTTTCAAAATGCAGCACCCTTTCTTACTCTCAATTTTTTTTCAATGTCCATGCAGTCGAGATACATCTGATACATGGAAGCAATACGGTATTTAATTTCTCCGAGTTCGTCAACAGGTGCGGATAAAAGCTGATTTTTAAGACCTGCAATCCTCTCTTTTATCATATCCGCACTTTTCTTATATTCGTCAGCCCATTCTTGATATGTCATTCAAAAAAACTCCTTTCAACACAAATCGTGTATCTATACGGTAAAAATAAAAAGCTGTCAATAAACATTTGTACACTAAATGTGTAGGCAACTTTGTAATTATAAGTATATCCCATTTTATTGAAAAGTCAAGCGATTTTAAAAAATTTGTTCAACTGCACAAATCGTGTGTTTAATGTTTGATAAAAACGCTGAAATTTATTTTTTCTCTTGCAATCACACACGCTTTGTGGTATAATGCTGTAAAATATAGCTGAGAGTTGAAATTGAAAGTTGCCTTGGCTCTTGGCTTTTATACAAACTTTTTATTAAAAATTGGGGGATTCGACTATGAAAGGCAGAACACTCGGTGAAAGAATCAGAATTTTGAGAAAGAAAAAGGGATTCAGTCAGGCAAATGTTGCAAGTAAAATAGGAGTTTCGGCATCGGCAGTAGGAATGTATGAACAGAACAGACGTACACCCGACAATGAAACGCTTTTGAAATTGTGTGAAGTTTTGGGAGTAACGGCAGACTGTATTTTGGGAAATGACGAAAGCACATCATATATAAGCGAAGTTCTTGACGAGTTTACAAGAAAACTTGCCGAACAGGACGCATTGATGTTTGACGGTCAGCCGTTGAGTTCCGATGAAAAGCGTCAGATACTGGAAGCGATAAATGCAGTTGCAAGATGTGCGGAAAGGCTTGAATATGAAGAATAAACGGGGGAGTTAAATGAACAAAATAAAAGAATGCGTGAATGATATTTCAAAAAAATACGGCTCATCGGAACCAAAGACTATATGTGAAAATATGGGAATAATAATTTTATCTTTTGATTTGCCCGAAAGGGTAAACGGCTTTTCGATGGAGAAAAAGGGAAGATGGTTTATTGTCCTCAATAATATGCTTGATGACGACAGAAAGCGTTTTACGACTGCACATGAACTCGGTCACATTGTCATGCACGGACATACCAACTCCATCAACCTCAGCTGCAACACGTATTTTTGCATATCGAAGTATGAACGTGAGGCAGATATGTTTGCAGCGTATCTTCTTCTGAAAGCAGAATACGAAAGCTGCGAGGAATGCGAAAGCCTTACGATACAGCAGGCTTTTAAAATAGCACATATCCCCGAAGAAAAAGCTGATGAATTATTTTTTTAGGCGGTGACTATGATGAAGTTTTTTTTGAAACGTGCCGACAGAGGGTTTGACATATTCGACGAGTCGGCACATCTGAAATACACGGTTTCATTGAAAACTGACAGGAATAAACAAAAAATCATCATAAAAAACCTTAATAAAAAACCCGTTGCGGAAATCTTTAATAAAAAACTTGTATTCCGCTATTTTTCCGTGAAGTGCAAAGGACATTTATATGTCCTTGTACCTGTGATAAAAGATTACTTCGCATTTATCATATATGGAAGCACTTACAGGTTTCTGGGCGACATTTCGGCAGGAAGATTTTCCCTTATAGACGTGGATAAAACACCCATTATGACTCAGAAAAAATGCTGGAGTAAATTCGGTGACGGCTTTGAACTTGAAATTTTTAATGAGGAACAAAAAATATTTTCACTGTGTTGTGCAGTCTGTGCGGCTGTGTATCTTTCAGCCTCCGAAACGAATACCCGCATGGTTGGCGAAAGCTGATTTCAATTAGCAATTAGCAGTTAGCAATTAGCAATTTTTCCCTTGACATTGTACGGCATATATGACAAAATAGAGATGGTGAAGTGTAGCTTGAAAGATATAAAAATATTGGAATGCGTCTTTAAAAATAGTGCAGAAGTTTATGAAAATATGATTTATCCCGTATCGGCAGGGGCTGAACTTTATAATAAAAATGATATTGTCCTTTCCATGCGTGACGACACGGGCGAAAATATTTCAAAAAAAAATCCGTTTTATTGTGAATTGACCGTTCAATATTGGGCTTGGAAAAATTTAAAATGCGATGTGTGCGGTATTTTCCATCAAAGACGCTTTCTTGACTTTTCAATGAAAAATAAAAAATACCCTTACAGCATAACCGAAAAGTCCGATGAAAAAACTTTGCGGAATGCAGGATTGTCCTATGAAAAAATCTGTGAGCTTTTTGACAATTACAGCATTATTGCAAATAAGCGTGAAAATCTTTTTGAAAGCGTTGAGGACTTCTATAACAGAAATGACCGACAAAATTTTGATGATATGGGACTTCTCAAAGATATTATCAAAGAAAAATATCCCGAATATTTTCCCTATGCAGAAACGTATTTTAAAGGCACTTATTCCTATTTCTGCAACGTCTTTATCATGGATAAAGAAAATTTTGACAAGTACAGCCAATGGCTTTTTGATATTCTCTTTGAGTATGAAAAAAGAAAACCGCAAAATTTATTTTACCCTCGTGAAATGGGAAAATTAGGTGAAAGGCTTTTCGGAGTGTATATGTACTATGTCATGGACTGCACGGATATTGCTTATATAGAATTTCCACGACTGCATTTTTCAAGCGTAAACGGCACTACTTTGAAAAACTTATCTTTCAGCAAATTTTTTTATCACATCTGCCCCCCGAACTCGAAACGGAGAGCATTTATGCGTAAGCTTAAATAAAGTGTGGAGAGTTGAGAGTGGAGAGTTGAGCAAATTTCAATCCCTGCTTTTTTCCGAAACACGAATTTAAAAAAATAAAAACGGTGGATTTTGAGAGTAAAGTGGAAACATAACAACTTCACTCTCCACTCTCCAAACTCCACTCTAAATAAAGTGTGGAGAGTTGAGAGTGGAGAGTTGAGCAAATTTCAATCCCTGCTTTTTTCCGAAACACGAATTTAAAAAACTCTCCACTCTCCAAACTCCACTCTGACAGAAAGGATTGTTTTTATGTACGATTATTTAGTAGTTGGTGCAGGTCTTTTCGGTGCGATTTTTGCACATGAGGCTAACAAAAGAGGCAAGAAAGTTCTTGTGATTGATAAAAGAAGTCATATAGGCGGAAATATCTATTGTGAGAAAATCGAAGATATAAACGTACACAAGTACGGGGCACATATTTTCCATACAAACGACAAAAAAGTTTGGGAATATATCAATCAGTTTGCAGAGTTCAATAATTATATCAACTCGCCTGTTGCGGTCTATAAAGATGAATTGTATAACCTGCCCTTTAATATGAATACGTTCAGCCGTCTTTGGAATATCAAAACTCCTGCCGAAGCAAAGAAAATCATTGCCGACCAGATTGCCGACCTCGACATTGACGAGCCGAAAAACTTGGAAGAACAGGCTTTAAAGCTTGTCGGACGTGACGTTTATGAAAAGCTTATCAAGGGCTATACGGAAAAACAGTGGGGACGTTCCTGCACAGACCTGCCTGCATTTATTATCAAAAGACTGCCTTTGAGATTTACTTTTGACAACAACTATTTCAATGCACGTTATCAGGGAATTCCAATGGGCGGTTATACTCCCATTATAGAGAAAATGCTTGACGGCATTGAAGTTCTTACCGATACGGATTACTTTGAGTGGATAAAGACAAATGCCGATAAAATCAAAAAGACTGTTTTCACGGGACAAATCGACCAATTCTTTGACTATAAACTTGGCGTTTTGGAATACCGCTCTGTAAGATTTGAAACGGAAGTTCTCGATACAGACAATTTCCAGGGAAATGCCGTTGTGAATTATACGGAGAGAGAAGTGCCTTATACAAGAATTATCGAACACAAGCATTTTGAATTTGGCACTCAACCCAAAACTGTTATTTCAAAAGAATATTCATCGGAGTGGAAGCCCGGTATTGAGCCGTACTATCCCGTAAACAACGATAAGAATAATGCACTTTATGAAGAATACAAAAAATTGGCTGACGCAACTCCCAATGTAATATTTGGAGGTCGCTTAGGCAATTACAAGTATTATGATATGGATAAAGTGATAGATGTTGCCCTTACGGCTGTTAAAGATGAATTTGGAGAGTAATATTTTAAGGAACATCATTTTTCCGAAAGAAAATATCTGCCCGAAATCCGATTTATATTACAGGTCGGATTCGGGCGGAATGTCGAAAAATGCTTTGAATATCTGCGGAAAAACAGTTTTTGATACATATTTCAACTCTTTTCCGATAGGAAAATATATGGAATACTGCATATTTTCGGGACTGTTTTTGAAACTGAAAGTATGCGGTATTTTTATATTAAAGATTTTCGGTGTGAGTGAAAATGCGGAAACGCTTGTTTTGGAAAAAAACATCAATGCCGAAAGCACTCTCGAAGATGTCACGGACATTTCAAAATGCATGGAAAGCGGTTTTTCACAGATATACTTTTCTCTCGAAAGCGACAACGGCATTTTATATGGAGGGAATTTTTTCTGCACAGCGGAAAAGCTTAACATTATAAATACAGCGGTTGTGATATGCACTTTTAAAAGAGAGAAATTTTTATTGAGAAATCACCGTGAGATATGCGAATATCTTGAAAATCAAAATGTTTTGAATGAAAGCAATATTCATTTTTATATCGTAGATAACGGAAAAACGCTTGATAAAAATTTGATTGAAAACAAATATACAACGCTTATCCCGAATAAAAATACAGGCGGAAGCGGTGGTTTTACACGAGGCTATTATGAAGCCCTGCACAGCGGTGAAAATTATACAAACATACTTTTCATGGACGACGACATTGTACTTGATTGTGAAATGCTTTTGAGAGTTTACGGCATTCTGAGGACTGCAAAAGATAAAAATTCGGCAGTTGGCGGAACGATGATAAAATTAAGCGATTTTATCACTCAGCATGAAGCAGGGGCTTTATGGGACGGTAAAAGACATATTTCTTTGGGAATGGGTGCGGATTTGACGAAACGTGAAAGCGTGTTTGCAGAGTATCCGCAATGTGACTATAATGCATGGTGGTTTTACTGTTTCCCGTCTGACTGGCAGAAAAAATATGGTTATCCCCTGCAATTTTTCATTAAAGAAGATGACATTGAATACTCTCTCAGATGTGCGGACAAAATTGCTGTAATGAGTGGACTTGCTGTATGGCATGATGATTTTGAAAACAAATATGACGGTTTTCAGGAATACTATATCAAAAGAAACGAATTGATTATGACATCTGTTAATCATCAGAAAGCATATCCGTTTTTTCAGGTGGAAAAATTAGTGAAATGCGTCATGCGACAGGTCGTTTATCAGAGATATTTTTTGGCTGACATAGTGATAAAAGCCTATGACGATTATTTAAAAGGCTGGGAAAATTTCAGAAATACCGATACAGAAAAGCTGAATTTTGAATTGATGAATTCATGTCAGAAACTGCTTACAGATGATGAGTTGAAAAATTATGGAGTATATTTTGATAAAGAAAAGTATGAGTATGCACTCAACGAGAAAAAACAGCTTGTAAAACAGATTTTCACTTTTAACGGCTATTTCATTCCGAAATGCTTTTATAAAAAGGACAAAGACGGATTTGCAATAACAGCATTGGCAGGCTGTAAATTTATCAATTTCTATAAGCATAAAAAGATACTTCACTATGATGTTTCGGGAAAGCGTGGATTTGTCACGGAGATAAAACAATCCGCATTCTGGAAATACAGCTTTTTGCTTTTGGGAAAAAGCATCAAATTTCTTATCAAATATCCGTCTGTACGGAAAGGATATCAAAATCATTTAAAAGAGTTGGCGGAGTTTGAAAAATAGAGTGGAGTTTGGAGAGTGGAGAGTGGAGCGGTTGTGAACTCGGAGTTTTATAAACAAAGCGGAAAATATGACAACTTCACTCTCCACTCTCAACTCTCCACACTTCATTAAAACTCTCCACACTTGATAAAAAGGAGGATTGATTGAAATGCTTGAAAGACTTATTGAAACGGCACAGGAAAGAGAAAAACCTGATTTAGTGCTGAAAAACGGTAAAATTATCAACGTATTCACGGGAGAGATTGTTGAAGGTGACGTTGCTGTCACAAACGGAATTATTGTTGGTGTGGGAAAGTATGACGGCAAATTTGAAAAAGACCTTAAAGGAAAGTATGTTTCATCGGGCTTTATCAATGCACATCTTCATGTAGAGTCGTCAATGGTGACACCGCCTGTATATTCCTATGAAGAATTGAAATGGGGTGCGACAACCGTTATCACCGACCCGCATGAAATAGCAAATGTGGGAGGCATGGAGGCTCTTGAAAATATATTGAGAGCAGCGGAAAAATGCCCGATCAATTATTATGTCATGCTTCCGTCATGCGTGCCTGCAACGCCCTTTGAGCATTCGGGGGCGATACTCAAAGCTGATGACCTTTTGAAATTCCATGATAATCCGAATGTACTCGGACTTGGTGAGTTAATGAACGTTGTCGGAACGCTTGACTGCTATCCCGAAATCATCAAAAAGATACAGGGATTTTCTGATAAAATCATAGACGGTCATTCGCCTATGGTGACGGGAAAAGCACTAAACGGCTATGCAACGGCAGGAGTGAATACAGACCATGAAAGCATTACATACGAGGAGGCTGTTGAAAAATTACGCTGCGGAATGGCTGTTTTAGTCAGAGAGGGTTCAGCTTCAAAGAATCTCACGGCTATTATAAATGGGGTTGTCAAAAACAGTATAGACACTTCAAGAATGGCATTCTGTACAGATGACAAGCACCTTGCAGATATACGCAAAGAGGGAACTGTTCGTGCCAATATCAAAAAGGCTGTCAAATTAGGCTTGTCACCTGTAAAGGCGATACAAATGGCAACTATCAATGCAGCCAATATTTACGGCTTGAAAAAAATAGGTGCTATTGCTTGTGGATATAAAGCGGATATCGTTGTATTTGATGATTTTGAAAATATGAATATAGAGGCTGTCTATAAAGACGGAATACCGCTTGAAGATATACCCAAGCCCGTCAACACGGAATACAGTAAAAAATTGATGTCCTCTGTGAACGTGGGATATATAGATGAAAAAGCCTTTGATATTCCCATAAAATACAAGTATTCCGTAATAGGCATTATTGAAAATCAGATAGCAACCACTAAACTTGAAATGTCGCACAGACGTGTTGAAAAAGGCTTGTTTGAGGGGACTGTAAGAAAAATTGCCGTGATAGAAAGACATCATGCAAGAGATTTTCACGCTTGTGCCTACATAGACGGCTACGGACTGGAACACGGTGCAATCGCAACAACTGTTGCACATGATTCTCATAATATCATTGTTATCGGTGACAATAATTCGGATATGCTGAAAGCTGTCGAAATACTAAAAAACATCAATGGGGGATATGTCATTGTAAAAGACGGTGAAATTATCGGAAAACTTCCGCTTGAACTCGGTGGATTGATGAGTATGAAAAGTGCAGATGAATTCATACCCGAACTTGACGAAATCATACAAAAAGCTTATGAAATGGGTGTCAATAAAAATATAGACCCGTTCATTACATTGTCATTTATGGCATTGCCTGTTATACCCGAAATAAGAATTACGGACTGCGGATTGTTTGATGTGACAAAATTTGAGTTTACGGAATAAAAAAAATGTATGTATTGACATGACTAATGTTGAAAGGAAAAAATTTTTGTATATATTTTTTCGCTTAAAGATATTGATTATTTGAGGGAAATGTTATATAATATAGAAAATATACAATTCAGTGCTATGCCCTAAAGGTTATGTGCCGTATTTCGGGACAAATGTATGGGGTTGTGTATGAAATGATTTTTTAAGGAGGAATTATTAACATGGACAAGAGATCCAAAAACATGGCAAAGCGTATTCTTGCGGCATTGCTTTCGGTTATGCTCGTTTCGGGTACGGCTGTAATGACACCTGCCTACAAGAATATAAGCAGCGGTATCGTTGTAAATGCTGTTGAACCCAGCCAGGGTTTTGAATTCAGTGCGGCAAACGTTACTTTCACCATGAACGGTGAAGATTTGACCGTTAGTGAAAGCGGTGAAATACACATTGCAGCAAATGCAGCAAACGTTCAGCCTCGTTTGTTGTTGATTTGAAAACGGGTAACCTGTATGACGGAAAAGTAAGTATTGCCGACCTTAAAGCAGGCGATATTCTCAAGAAAGGTACTACTCTGAGGAATGGCTATGTCACTGGCAGTACGGACGTGGATAATTTCGTCAATACTCCTAAGATTGTTCTCCTTGGCGGCAGATATATGGGTGAAGACGAAACCGGTATAGCAGAAGAAGATTATTCGGCACCCGAAAATTTCTTGAGCTGGGGCGGCAGTATATCGATTGATGAAGAAACATCTAATTTGATATTGCCAATGTATGTATCCGGCACTGATGAAGGTACCAATGCTTACGAAGCAACAGATGTTTTCTGTCCGATAGGCGAAGATGGAGAAGACGGCGACGCATGGCAGGTATTCAGCAATGAAAACGGTGTGCTTGTTCTTCAGGGTATAGTGACACCTGCTCCTGTTGAGGAAGCATTTGTTATTGATGCTATTGAACCTGTTGCATATACAGGCGAAGCTCAGAGACCCGTTGTTGTAAAAGACAGTGAGGGAACAGAGCTTATTGAAGGTGATGACTATATCATAACATACTCTGACAACGTTAATGCAGGTATTGCAACTGCTGTTGTAGAGGGTATCAATGGTTATTACGGTAAAACAACCGTCAACTTTGAGATAATGGCAGCTTATGATTTGAGTGCCGTTTTGGGCGACAACCAGTATGAGATAATAGTTGTTGACGGCAGAGGAAACAATGCAACGGTGATTGCAAATGAAAACGGCGGATATGATGAAGAAGGCAAAGTATGGCTCAGAGGTATGGACGAAGATGGTCGTTATCATGGTATCATCTATTCCAATGTTGAACTTACATTTGATACAGATGAAGAAATGTATCCCTTGCTCGGCAAGAGCGTGAAATACCAGGGCAAGTCTTACTATGCTTATTATATCCAGACTGCAATCGGCAGCAATGAGATTAAGTGCAACGTTGTAAAAGGCGAGCATGACCATGATTGGGACAGCGATGGCAAGACAAATACGTCTACCCTCAAAATGTGGTGTAAAGATGAATTGAATGCTCCCGTGATAACAGTTGCACAGCTTACAGTTGATACATCAAAGCCCTATTATTACGGCGATATGGTAAATATAAGTGCCCTTCAAGTTGAAGATATTAATAATCCTGCAAACAATTACGGCATTACCAATAATGACGTAAAGTTTACAAATATGAAATATTATCCCAAGGGCGAATCAAACAAGCCGTCAGAAACTGCACCTACCAATTTCGGTGAATATACGATAGAGGCGAGAGTTGACGTAGAACAGCTTCCTACTGTTGTCGCATTGTTCCACGATTTTGAAATACAGAAGAAACCCATTGCAGACATTGACCTTGCATTCTTCCTTGACGGTGAAAAGCAGGCATTGAATGCAGACAACAAATATGTGGTTACTTATAATGCACAAGACCGTGTTCCGTCTGTAACTCTTACACATAAGAATTTCTATAACAATGCAACAGGCGAAACATCAAGCCCGGTGCTTGTTGAAGGTACAGACTACACCGCAACATTTACACCTGTAAAGGGTAGGAACGCCAACGGCGGTGAGGAAGTTGAATACTATCTCGTAGAGGTGGAGGCTGCTTATAAAACCGATGCACAAACAGGCGAAAAGGTTTATACAGGCAACTACACAGGCAAAACTTCATTCAGATGGTACATTGATAAGGCTGAAATGCTTATGCAGCTGAATGTTCCTGCTGAATATGTGTATGACAATACGTCAAACTATGAGAACAGCTTTAAAGTAACTAAGAAAGCTGAAGCAGGTCAGACACCCGTTGACCTCCCTGATGATAACGGTGATGCAGCTGGCAACGGCTTTAATGTCGGTGCATACAGCTATGAAGAATTGGTTAACGGCAACTGGGTATCAGTTAATGGAAAGCCCAAAGAAGTAGGTCATTATAGAGCTACAACAACCGTTACAGCTCAAAACTATGTTGACCAGACCGTATCGGCTGAATTTGATATAGTAAGAGCAGAAGTTACAGTAACTCCCCAAACCGCTGGAATTACCTACGGTGACGCAACACCCGTTGTTGCATACACACTTGGCGGTGTTGTAGAGGGCGGAGAAACAGTGGCTGCAACAGGTCTTGTTGTAATCGACGGCACAGAGAATACACGTACAGGTGTTCTTGATGTTAAGCGTAATACTCAAAATGAAGTGATAGCTTATAACTATAAGTTTGATACGGACAGCGACAATGCTTCCGTTGTTGCAGACGGCGATAACTTCAACTACGGCAGAAACTACAAGCTTGTTCTTGTTACAAGCGGTGAAGGAGGAGTTAAGTACAACTTTACTGTAAATCCGAAAGCTATTACAGAAAATATGTTTGCTTTTGCCGCAACAGAGTTTACTTATAACAGAACAGAACAGTCTGTTAATGTTACGGGTACTGATGTTATCGGTGGAGTTGACTTCATGAACGGCACAGCAGATTATATACTCGGCGGTGACGTTTCCGCAACAGATGCCAACCGCATAGTTGCAGGCAAGGAAAACGGCTATGTTGTAAGTGCAGCAGGTAAGGGCAACTATACAGGTGAACTTACTCTTACACAGACTTGGAAAATCAATCCCAAGAGCATAGCAACCCCCCAAGATGAAACAACATCTGATGACATCAATGCATGGTCGACCAACAGTCCCGTAACTTACAATAAGCAAGCTCAGGAACCGGAAGTAACAGTAAAAGACGGTCAAGCAACACTTGTTAAAGAAACAGAGTTTGTTGTATGCGAACATGATGACTTTGTCAATGCAGGCACTTATACATTCCAGGTTGAAGGTGTAGGCAACTATAAAGATACAAGAGATGTTACATTCGTTATCGGTCCGGTAGAGTCAGAAGATATTGAACTCAACATTATCGGTGAATCCAGTCCTATTTATGACGGTGAAACTATCGTTCATGAATATGATGCAGTTGCAACCGATGTTGATGAAGGAGAATATTCTTTTGATTTTGCATGGTTTGATGCACAGGGCAACGAGATAAAAGCTGATGATGACGAAGATGTTATGGTAGTCAATGCAGGCACATATAGACTTGTAGTAACTGCAACAGGAAGCCAAAACTATGAGGACAAGCAAGTTGAAAAGATTATCACTATCCAGAAAAGACATACAGACATCTATCCCGATGAAAATCAGAGTATCGAATATGGTGACGATACCGATAATATCGTTATTAAGTATGACTTTGAAAAAGCAGAAGGCAACAGAGGCGTTGTTGCGGCAGATATAGATGCAGACGGCAAGTCTAAGGTTGATTTCAGTAAGGCACTTGCGGTTGATTTCGATGAAGAACTGACACCGCCCTATCCCGTTGGAACATATTATATCTATGTAGTTGATAATGAGGAACTCTTTGACAACTATATTGTTGATGACCTTGACTACTCACCCGAATTTGAGGTTACTCCCAAGCAGATTACAAGAGATATGTTTACACTTACTCTTGACAACGGAGTTACAACACCTAAGACTACCGCCGGTGCAGATTATGATGCAAGCAATGTTCCTTCCGTTGTGTTCAGCGGAAAGAAAGTAACCGCAGCTGTTACAAGTGACAAGCTTACAACTCCTGCCGATTACAGAGTATCAGGCACAACTGCTGTATATGTGTCTTCCGTTGACTTTGAAAACAACTACAAGACAGAAATCTACGGCAGAGGAAACTATGCAGGTTATGTGGATTTTGAGTGGGCAGTAACCAAGGCTGAAAAGAATGCAGTTATCACTGTTCCCGCAGAAACTGTTTATAACAGAGCAAATCCGCAGCCCGTTGAAGCAACTGTTGCTATGGAAGGCAATCTGCCCATGCCGAGTGACGCAGTTGTTACACTGACATATTGGAAAGACAATAAAGACGGCACTTATACGCAGCTTGAATCGGCTCCCGTCAATGCAGGCAGCTATAAAGTAACAGCAGAAATTACTTCAAGAAACTATGAAATAGTTGCCGAGCCTGTATTATTCCACATCAGCAGAGAACTTGTTGATGAAGATGTTTCTATCAACCCGAATGTTGTAACAGCGTTTGACTTTGGTGTTGCAAGCGTTGGCGTTGACGGAGTAGATGTTGTTCTTGATAATGTTACAAAGCTTGAAAAGGGCGTTGACTACGAACTTGCAGGCACAACCGAAACAAATGTTCCCGGTGAATACACCGTTCAGGTTATCGGTATCGGTGATGATTACTTCGGCACAGCCGTTGCAACATGGACTCTCACAGAAGAGGGCGAAGACAAAGACGCTGCTATTGCAGACATCGAAGCAAATGTAAAAGTTGACTTTGCACGTGACGGCAAAGACGTTGATGTTGACGGTCAGTTCCTTAACGGCAGAAAGAATGTTATTCTTGGTCTTAATGTTACAGGTGCAGACGGTGAAACATACAAAGTACTCAAGAAGGGTATCGTTTACTTCAATGGAGAGGGCGAGCCTGCTGAACTTACCGAAAACAGCAAGGCAGCTTCCAAGAAAGGCACATCTTATCTTGCTGCCGACATCGGCAACGGTATCTATGCAAGAGCTTATGCAGTTGTTGCAAAGGT
>ONIF01000221.1 GCA_900317795.1 uncultured Eubacteriales bacterium
CCCATCTTCAGCATCTCGTCTGCTTCGTCGAGAACCAGAGTATAGATCTGTGAGATATCTACAAGCTTTCTTCCGACCATGTCGATAAGGCGGCCCGGAGTAGCTACCACGACCTGAGGATTCTTCTGGATCCTCTCAGTCTGAAGGCGCATGCTCTGGCCTCCGATCAGGGCTGTGACCCTGAATCCCTTGATGTATTTGGCAAGACTCTTAAGCTCTGTCGATATCTGCAGGGCAAGCTCTCTTGTAGGGCAGAGGATGAGCGCCTGGATAAACTTGGAATCCATATTGAGATATTCAAGGATCGGAATGCCGAAAGCAAATGTCTTGCCCGTGCCCGTAGCCATCGACAGAAGTGCTGTTTTTGCACCTTTCATAACAGCATTTTCTGTTTCTTGTATTGCTCGAATTTGATAGTCACGTAAATTAAGACCATCGGGATCTCTGAGAAAATCCACAGGCATATTATTCAGTTTAAAATCAGATTTTGATGTATCTTTTTCAAGCATCTCAATTATACCGTTCGGACTTATCCAGCCTGATAATGCTTTTGATACATTTGTCCTCTC
Source organism: uncultured Eubacteriales bacterium (assembly GCA_900317795.1). Classification (GTDB taxonomy): domain Bacteria; phylum Bacillota; class Clostridia; order Oscillospirales; family Acutalibacteraceae; genus UBA1213. The sequence goes on from ONIF01000221.1 coordinate 570, forward strand.
ACGCAAATCAAGAAACCATATTCCCGATTTTGTTTCGATTTGTTTCAGATATTTTCTGCCGTTTGTGGCAAACACAAAAGGCACTTGATATTGTCCCCAACTGTCAATAATATATTCTTTGTGTTCATCTTTGACTGATGAGGCATACTCTTTGCACTGATAATCTATGACTGAAGGAATATCCGTATCGGCTTTTTTCACCTCAATAATTCCCACTAAACGAAGTCCTGCAAAAAGTGCATAATCAGCAAAACCGTTTTTTACAGGCCATTCTGCTATGGCAAGATTTTTGTTTTTTTGAGGACGAGAACCTTTTGAATAGCGAATACATACAGTGTCAGCTTCCCATTTGTACTTTTTAAGCTGATTATCAATAATCAAACGGGTTTCCGCTTCGCTTAAATCCATATTTTCGGAAACGAATGAAGTTCTTTTTATTCTTTCAATTTTGGTTCTGTCTGAAACAGGTGTTTTTACTTCTTTGATTTGCCTGTTAAGTTTTTCTATTTCTTCCTCTTGTTTTTGAATAATGCTTTCATAGTCGATATCAGGTTCTTTTTTAGGCAATATATATTCGGGTGTAGTATAATTCCAGTCACCATACAACTGCATGAACCATTCCGCAAGGTGATATGCCATTTTAAGCATAGCTTTTGCATCATCTATGGAATCTTCAAAATTATGGACAGCGTTATTTCTTTTTTTACGTAAGGCAAATAATATATTATCAATTTTACTGCCACGTTCAATCAAGCCTTCATTTTTCAATATATTTATTCTGTTGGAATGGCTGTTGTCAAAATCAGGCTCCTGCAACTGTTCAAATGCAAAAATCTCTTTCACAAGCCTTTCGGCAAACATACCGATTTTATAAATACAGGCATTTGGATCATTATAAAGATAACTTTCAGCCGTTGAACCAATCTTTGCTAACGTTGACCAATATTTGCTCAGAAAATCAAAATTAGATTGCATATATTCACCTCCAAACTTAAATGTAAACTTCCGATAATAAAATATTATCAGAACTAAATTGTGCTATTATTCTATCACAAATATCACAATTTTACAAGATTTTTAAAAATAAATTTAGCTAAATTTCGAATTAAACTTAAAGGATAAAATAATTTATGATACTCAGCACAACATTTAAGCCGCTGTGTGCGATTATTTCGGTAAAGTAGGGTAAAACTACCCGTCTGCAAGAAATATCGTCACCGACTGACAAATGTTCACGCAGTCAATGACGATATTTTTGTATATTCGATTGTAATGACGATACCGTCACTTTCAAAAACCTTGATTATATCTGCGTTTTTTCTTTGTACGATAAAGCATTTTCCGCCCCGAAAATAATATCGTCATATCGTCACTAAAACAAAGAAAGCTACATGATACAGAATCATGCAGCTTTAAAACGGAGAGTGAGGGATTCGAACCCTCGAGCCCTTTCGGACTACCTGATTTCGAGTCGGAAAATATTTTCGGAAGTTCACGGAAAATAAAAGAACTTAAAGGAACTTTTTTCTCTCAAAAATCCCGATGTTTACAAGCTTTTTCGGCAGTTTTAATTTCAAAAATCCCATAAAATCCACATCTTTTTATCTTCATAAATCACAACAGTTCTAATAAAAATCATCATGGTTTTATTAGAACTGCCGTGAGAACTTTTTAAAAACTGTTCGTAAAAAAGCAAATCCGGCAGTGCAGATTTTCGGACGTATACGCACTGCAACACACAGAATCGTGTATGATTAAGCATTTTTATGACAGATTTATTTTTTTATTGTTATATAATGATGAATATGTTATAATATTCTCAAAATTAGGAGGGATATGTTTGAATATTTTTGAAATTGTCGGAAATGATTTTTTTAAGCCTTTAAGCAGCCCAAATAAAGAGATTTATTATGATTGCCTTAATATCATATATAATTCATATAGAACAGAACTATCTTACGGTATCGACAGAGATATTGTTATATCACAGCTTTGTGATTATTTTGAACGGGACAGCGGTACAGATATTATTTTTGATGATGACGGTGAAACACTGAAAGATTCACGAGGAATGGCTAATGCCTTTTTAAGAAACCTGAAAAAATACGGCTGGATAGAATCTGAGTTTTCAAATGACAGAAAAGAAAAAATTATCATGCCAAGCTATTCTGTAACTTTTATGCAGACGATGAACATAATTTCGGCAAATGGCGAAACGGAATATCAAAGCGAAATTTCCACGATTTATTCCATTCTCATCAATGAAGAACTGCTGTCACGTCCTTATCCGCAAATCGTCAAGCCTGTATATGAACATACTTTGAAACTTTTTACGGAACTGAAAAAACTCAATACAGACATAAGAAAATATATTGAAGAACTGACAGAGGGACAAACTCCCGAAGAAATCATGGAGCACTTTTTCGGCTACAATGAAAATATTGCTTCAAAGGCATATCACAGGCTGCATACAAGCGACAATGTGACGAGATTCAGAAATATTATTCTCAATCGTCTTAATGAAATACTGAATAATGGAGATATTATGAAAAAATGTGCGATAGGCTATCAGAATATAGAGGACTGCAACGACTATGACGAGGCTTTTGAAAATGTACGCAGAATTATCAATGACATTACGGAACATTTCCGTTCATATGATGAAATCGAAAGCGAAATTCAGAAAAAGCATACACGTTATCTGAATAGTGCCGTAAACCGTGCAAGAATGGCTTTTCTGAATACAAATAATATGGAAGGCAAATTATCCTCTGTACTCCGTATGCTTGCGTATGAACTTGACAATGAAGAAAATTACAGTTATGATGACGATGCAAGCGATGAAGTATGCCGTATATTCAATATGTTTCCGCAGAGTTTTCTCAGCGGAGAATCTCTTTATACTGTCCCCATCTCCAAAAAAATAACCAATGTCGAAGAAATATTCATACCTGAAAAAATATCCGAAGAAGAACGCCTGAAACGCAGACAAGCCGTTATTGAAAAAAATAACAACAGGTTTTCAAAGAAGAATATCCGACAGTTTGTTTTTGAACTTTTGAAAGATAAAAAAAGTATCAGTGCTTCCGAAATACCCGTGAACTGCAAAAGGGATATGATACGCATTATTTTTATCAATATGTACGGCAGGGATAAAAAATCCGATTACATTATTATTCCAAAAGATGAAACGATACAAAAAGAGGGTTTTTCATTCCGTGACTTTACGATTAAAAGGAGAGTGAAATAAAATGGAATTTTCGGAACTTTTGGGGAATGTCCAAAAAGAAAGATTTCGTCAGACTGCCAATAAACTTCTTAACGAATGTTTTCTTCTAAAAAACTGTGTCGATACGAAAAGCAGTTATTATTTCGTTTTGAGAAATAAAGATATTTTTATATCTTATTTTGA
>ONIF01000335.1 GCA_900317795.1 uncultured Eubacteriales bacterium
AAAATTGGCACTCGGACGTTGCAACCCCGATTCGGTACGCTGTACATAAGGCAGTATTCTAACTTGGTCAGCCCATGGATATGGCTTATAATAGTTACCTTCACTGTAGAACATACTCGTTTCCAAATACAATGATCTGCCATGTTGGTTGCCGATTTTTCTAAGATTATAAACCTTGCCGGTATCAATTTCGAGTCCTGCCACAGCGGAATCATAACCGGAATCCGTGCTTACGTCTGCCATGAATAAACGATAACGGGAAGGTTTTTCAAGATAAAATGTAGCACCTGCCCAACCTGTATTCCATGCCCAGCTTGAATAATATTCAAAATAAATATATGGGTTGCCGTCATTTCTGAATTCTATCCAATGATCTCCACTGCCTGCTTTTTGGAAGTTACCGTTGAACAAATCGGAAGTAGGAACAATATAAATGCCGATTTTGGAACCGTCAAGCATGATACTGCCGTAATTGCTGTGATACGGATCGTCATATACTATCTCACAGTCACGTCCCGCAATATTGATACTGGTACGTCCACCTGTAAGTTTACCGTTTGTTTCGAGATTTGTGATGTCGTCAAGATAGCTGTCGGGAGATTCTTCATTATTTGTCTTGACCGTTTTGGAAACAGCAGGGATTTTGACCTGTGCAGTCATAATACTTCCCTCGTCACAGCCCTTGAAATCATATAATTCAACTTTGAATGTATGTTCCTTGCCGTTCTGCGTGACAGGAATTTCAACACTGCTTTCCGTCTGATAGGGCTGGAACGCTATGGCATATTCCGTATTTTCCAACAAATCGGTGTCACGTCCCGTCACTTTAACTCCGACAGTCGTATAAGAATACTCTGCCGTTTCACGCTTTGCGGAAACAGTCAAAATACCGTTTTTTGCCGTAAACGTGTCTGCCGTGAGAGTTACAACGGAATGTTCTATCGGTTCATCATCTTCGATAATGAAACTTACAGATGTGTTAGCCTCGATTATCGCTGTATCGGTGTCCTCTGCAGAAAGCAGGAAGTTGAATATTTCCTCGCCCTCACTCTCATTATCCTCTAAAACACGGAATGTAAGAGTTTTTGTTGTTTCATTCGGCAGGAATGATATACGGGTTTGTGAGCTTATCGCTACATAATCCGCAATATCAATATTCATTTGGCTGATAAATTCATCTTTCAATGAATGGAAATCGCTTTCCGTCAAATCACGGACATTTTTACCGCTTTGAAGTGCTTTCAGTTCTGCAAGGGACAATTCACCGTCACCGTCTGCGTCAACAACAGGCTGTGCGGTATCTGCATTTTCATCAACTTCCGCTGTACTGCCTATGATTTGGTCACGGATTTCTTCAAGTTCTTTCTGTGCATTTTTGCGGTTTTCTTCATCTGCCGCCTGCTCCAATATTGTGCCGTCTGTTTCAACCAATTCGGTCACAAAGCTGTTATCCTCAATAACATAGTCCTTGCCGTAAACTGCCGAAATATCAACAGTACTGACAATCAAATCCGAACCGATACTTGTATCACCTGTACGGCTCACTGTAAGGCTGTAAAGACCTTTTTCGGGCAGTTTTCCCTGCTGAGTTGTGAACCCTGCATAGGGAAGTCCCTCGGCAAATTCAACTTCGGGCAAACCGTTTGTCACTATACGCTCGGCATTTTCTGCTGTTTTATCTTCCACTGCTATGACGTTCATCGGAAAAACCGACAACAGCATTGAAAAAACCAAAACTGTACTTAGCAATCTTTTTTTCATTTTTTAATCCACCTTTCTTGGAATATTTCTTTGTCCTTTCGGAACGGTCATCATTTTTTTACTGTCACCTCCACAAAATTCAATCATTTTTTTCAGTCTGCTATCACCCTCTTTTTTATCTTGTATAAACAGATTTCTTATTTTTATGTAAAATCGGCTTGTACAGCCGTTTTATCAAAACGCAAAAAGCACACCTTTATAGGAAATTGTTTCCTGCAAAAGTGTGCTTAAAAAATATTCAATCGAAAAAGAGTATCATTAACCCTGTCTGTTTATCTGTCAAATTATAGAAACGGCTCATACATTTGTCAACCCTTTTTCACACACTTTCATTGTAAATATTTGGAACACCTGTATTTTAGCACAATCATTATAAATTTGCAACTTTATTTTGCTAACAAATTGTAAATTTTTGTATATATTTTGGGGCTGACACATAACATTGCACATTGCTAATTGCTAACTGCTAATTGAAAATACGCTGACATCAAAATATTTTTTTACAATCGTGCCTGTTTCGTCCTTGACTTTAATGCAGATGTCATAATCTACATTTGTGTATGGACGAACAAGAATGTCGTTATTGGAATTGTAATTCTGCCTTACAGTCCATTTTGTTTCGGATTTTTTCTTGTAAAGCACCGCATAAGTATATTCACCGATACCGCCCGTTGCAGAGCCTTTCAATGTCACGGTATCGCCTTTCTTTATAGTCGTTTCGGAAATTTCAGAAGTATTTTTCAGCTTGGCATTGACTGTCAAGTCAAAATATTTCTTTTCAATCGTGCCTGTACTGTCCTTGACTTTAACGCACACATCATAATCGGTTGCATTGGCAGGCTTGATTGATACCGAACTGTTGGCATTGAAATTCTGTTTTGTTGTCCATTTTTTCTGAACTTTTGGTCTTACCCAATGTGATAACATCTGCCGAAATCTCGGAACGATTTTGCAAGGTTATCGGAATTTCAACAGTTCGCCTTTCACCGTTCAGCCTGAAACTGCCGTCACAATCCATTGGATATTCCATACCCGTTTTACTGTCAACAATCCGTATATCTTTAACGGTCAGCGTCTTTACATCTTCATACAAATCTTCTGCCGTAACATACCATGAATAATTGCCGAGTGTATCGGATGTTATATCGGGAACAAGATTGTTCAAATCAAAAGCCATTGTGCCGTCTGCATAATCGGACTTGCCGTAAAAATTGAGTTTCTCTTTTTCTTTGACATTCTCTGTACTGTACGGGGTAACTTTGAACTCTTTCACGACATTGCCCGTTTTATCCCTTGCTGTCACTGTAAGACGATTTTCGGAGCGTCTTGCCGTATTCAGCGTATAGGAAAGAAAAATGCCCGAACTATGATTTTTTTCACTGCTGACAGTAATCCCCGTCACATTGTAAATGGATTCCGCCCTGTTTCTGAACTGAGTTGCACCGTTTACAGCAGACACTTTATTTATCGAATCATAAGCCAGCCATATAAAACCGTTGTTTGCATAGTCCTTTCCCCATGAATTGATGAGCTTGAATGCCCCCATTTCACCTTTATCAACGATGCCGTTGCCGTTGATGTCTGTCCAGATTTCGTCATTGTAGCCTACAATCGTCATGGCATGACCGTTGCCGTTATCAACACGGGCATAAACAATTTCTTCTCCGACAAATCCGTTATCAACTGCATAGCCCAATGGATTCATAGTGTTGTCATCTGCATGACAGCTTTTTATTTTTTTAGTTTTCAAATCGCTTGCAGTCGCAACCGCCAATATTTCTCCATTGACAAGGGCAGATTTCACTGCATTAAGATAACTGTCTTTTGGATTATTAACGGTAACATCTTCGGGAAAAAGTTTTGCATTCTTGATTTCATCAATTTCAGTCACCTTATCGCCATTCATGAAAACAATGCAGTTCTCTATCCTGTTTTGAATGGAATGTTCCCATATATTTTTTTCGGGATACCAGTTTCTCCATGTATCAGCCGAAGTTTTTTCGTTGACAACAGGCACATCTGTCAAAGTCGGCACACCCTGATATTTCAAAATCTGATAATTCTGAAACAAAGTTGAGCCATAATCATAAGAACCGTTCACGAGATTGTAAACAAAATTCGGGGAATAGGTATTTTCAGCTGTTGTAGAAATATTTCTTGCCTTGTTCACCGTGTAGGTAAACTGATAATAAGCCGAAGCCCACGATGCACAGCTCCCAAAATATCCCTGCTGTTCTATCTCCGGTAAATATTTTGCATTTTCATTGGTGCTGTTGTCCCATTTTGACGGAAGTTCGGCTGTGGCAGAAACCATTACCGGCATCATGCCTGACAAAATACCGCTAATAACTATTCCCAACAAAATTTTTATGATTCTTCTCATATCATTGTCACTCCCTGCCGTGTCAGAATTGTTCATTTTACCAAAATTTTACCACAACATCATTACTATGTCAATTTACAAAAATGAGTTCCGAATTAAAAACAGCTTAACTCCACAAGTCAGCATATCATCAATGCGGAGAAAAAAGACGGAATCTGCCATGCGAAACTTCCAAGCCATGCCTCCACAAATACAGCAGGCTACTCTTTATCCATGAACCATTCAAGCTGTACTGTCACACCATAATCACTCAATATCAAGTCATCTCACACTGATAATATACAAGTTTATATAATCTAACTTGCATACTATCAGTCTTTTTTCTCAATATTAAATTCTTATAATGGGTAGTTAACATTCCCCTGTCACGGTGACAGGGGG
>ONIF01000279.1 GCA_900317795.1 uncultured Eubacteriales bacterium
GTGCAGACCGTGTATTTTGTCAGCATAGGTTCGCCCTTCAATTTGAAAGTCCTGTAAAACCATTCTGAAAATACTGATACACTATACAGCAAGCCGAATGGCAGTTTTAAATATTTCGGCTTTTCGCCTATTGCATTCAAAAACTGTTCGAGTATCAGGCGAAATTCCATAGGCTCACCGTTGGTGATATTAAAAACCTCTCCATTGATATTCTCCGTAACAGATGCCAAAAAACACGCATGAGCAACATTTTTTACATGGGTTATGTCAACGAAATTTTTTCCGCTGTTTAAAAGCGGTATGCCTATTTTGGAATTTGCCCTTAATACACGGGGAATAAGGCTTGTATCACCTATTCCGAAAAGCCCTCTCGGACGAATTACCACCGTATAAAGCCCCTTTTCGTGATACTCTTTTATAATATCCTCTGCAAGAATTTTTGACTTGATATAATAATTGAGTTCATTGGACTTGTCAACGTCATTTTCTTTTATGTCAAAGCGGTCTTTTTTGGCGGAATATACACTCGGTGAAGATATATATACAAGCCTTTTCACTTTATTCTCCATGCACAGCTCACATATATTTCTCGTACCCTGCACGTTTGCATTATAAAAATCCTCCCACTTTCCCCAGACCGTAGATAATGCCCCTGCATGAATGACACATTCCACTCCCTCAAAATATTTTCCACATTGTTTTTTATCCGTAAAATCGCCTTTGCAGAACGTAACTCCCATTTTTTGAAGTTCCTCACCTGCTTTTGCATTTCTGCCGAGGGCAAGCACTTCATATCCCTTGCTTTTCAAAAGCTGTACAAGGTATTTTCCCAAAAATCCCGTTGCACCTGTAACCAATATTTTTTTCATTTTGCATACTCCTCCAAAACAGACATCAATTTATCCATTTCAACCGTTGAAAATGTTTTTATCAATTTTTCGTTTCGCTGAAACGTGCTGATAATATGATTGCTTTCTTCATAAAGTTTTCCGTGACTTCTAAAACCGCCACCTGCTATCTCAAACATCTCCGCATTAGCCGCCTGTTCGCCCTGCTGTGACACTATCAGACACGGCACACCTGCCGCTGCCGCTTCACAAAGACTGTTCATTCCTCCTGCCGTTATAAATAACTTTGCACGGCTCAATACAGCTGTCTGATTGGCAAAACGTGTCAGAACGATATTATGCGGAAAATGCATTTCCGACAGCTTTTCATAATTTCCTCCGCATGATACCAAAAGCCTGTAATGCGTTCCGTCAAATTCCTTTATCAGTTTTTTATAAAAATACGTGCTTTTATTAAATACCGTTCCAAGCGAAACATATATTAAGTTATCACTGTCAAGCGTATCGCCCTTTACACCCGAACGCAGTCGTGACGTCGCACCAAGAAAAAAACAGTCCTTTCCAAGCGTGTCTCCGTCGGGGTGCATACAGCGTGGAAACGTGAATACATTCAGCTTTTCACGGTTCATCAAAACGGAAAGCATATCCGTATTTTTGATATGATATAATTTTTTCAGAGAGTTTCCGTATTTTGCCGTAACCCCAAGCTGAAAAATCTGTCCTGCCGTGTGCAGGGCAAAATTTCGGCTGTACATTCTGAAAGTATTCGTATTCATGCCATATACGGTCTGTATGGTATTCACGGAAAAGGCAGGAATATTGATATTTTCCGCAACAGCCCTCCCCCAGAATGCCAAAGTATCATGCATGATAAGCACGGGAGAAATTTCTTTTGCCTCTTTGATAAGCGTCGGCAGGGCATACAGAGAAAATTTCAATATGAGATTGGCAAGGGGTATCAGCTCACTTCCAATAGACGCATCAAAAGCTATACCACCGCTTTCATATTTTTTAAAAACAGCCCCACTGCTCTCTATCACATTTTTAAATTCCTCTGTCGAATAGGCAATCACTTGATAACCCCTGTCTGTCAGACTGCTTATTATGGGCAATGCAGGATTGATATGCCCGTGAGCAGGCGTTGTGTAAAATATAACTTTCATGTCCACCATCTCTTTCAAGCTACTTTGCATTATCAAGTAGGTTGCTATCAATATAGCACACCTACTATGCATTGTCAAGTACTGCCGAATGGATTTATTGAAAAAATCCCTCTGCCATCTCGCCGTTCATACAAAATAACAGAGGGAAATCATTATTCCATTATTTTCTTAAAATGCTTTTCACAAGCTTTTTCAAGTGCCTTTACTATTATTCTGAGAGTTTTGATGCGGGCATATTTCTTATCATTCGATTCTATGATATACCATGGAGCATTTTTGGTACTCGTCTTTTGAAGAAGTTCATCAACCGCAATTTCATAGCTGTCCCATTTTTCACGGTTTCTCCAGTCCTCCTCGGTTATTTTCCACTGTTTTTCGGGCGTATTTTCTCTGTTGTTAAAGCGTTCCAGCTGTGTTTCTTTATCTATATGTATCCAGAATTTCAACACAACTGCTCCCCAGTCCGTCAGCATTCTTTCAAATTCGTTTATCTCGTTATAAGCTCTCTGCCATTCTCTTTCCGTGCAGAAGCCTTCCAGACGTTCCACCATTACTCTGCCGTACCATGTGCGGTCAAATATGCATATATGCCCCGTTTTTGGCAGTCGTGTCCAAAACCTCCATAAATAGTGCCTGTTAAGTTCATGCGGAAGCGGTGACGCTATCGGGTGAACGTCAAAGCCTCTCGGGTCAAGAGCGTATGTAAGCCGTCTGATATTACCGCCTTTTCCTGCAGCGTCCCAGCCCTCATAGCACAATACAACAGGTATTTTCTTTCTGTATATGATATTGTGCAGTTCACTCAATCTCGTTTGAAGTTTTTTAAGTTCCTTTTTATATTCCTCGTCACTGATTGATGGTGATAAATCCACTTCCGAAAGTTTGGGCATTTCTTTCAACGCAAAATCTTCTTCAAAAGGCTTTCCCTCATATCTGCCCTCCTCAACAGCCAAATCTATTTTTTGGCAGAGCAGTTTCAAAGCATCTTTTACAGCGGTTTTGCTGTGGCTGCCGTCAAGAATGTGCCAGCCGATAGAATTTCCCGTTTTTTCCATGAAGTCGTCGTATGCCTCCATGAAACGCTTATATTCCTTGTGCTGCATGAGGTCGTCACGTT
>ONIF01000253.1 GCA_900317795.1 uncultured Eubacteriales bacterium
GTGAAGTTATATCGCGATGGGAAATAGAAAAAGTCAATCAAAAATGGATAGTTACAGATATTGATGACTTGCCCTAATTAAGCATTTATAAAACTTATTTCTATACGCAAACATGAAAGGAGTAATTAATGAAAAGAATCGTGAATTTAAGTGCATTTGCGCTTATTATTTCAATAATCACAGTAATACTGAGTTCAACTGCTGTTTCTGCAGAATCAATCATTCAAACTTCTGATTTAACATTGCCTTATAATGACGAAGTCTTATCCAATCCTACAAAAACGATTAGTAAAGATATTTTGACGGACAGTTTCGAAATCAATGTGAAAGATAAGTTCATAAAGAGGGATGGTGATGAATATTTCAGACAGTCTAATCAAGAATATGATATTGACTTAATTGACAATAAATCGGTAGAGGATTATGTGTCGCCAAATAATCTGATTGATATTAAATACACAACCTCAAACGAAAGTGGATCAAGTCAAAAGAGTAAAACAGATGATAGTATTTCAGTAAAAATTACTCTAACAGTGGATTACAGTATAACAAACGATAAAATCAAAATGTCAAAGGTAACCAGCAAACTCATAGCATGCAACGGAAGCACATCGTCAAATGTTGGCTCAGGCGTGTTTATTGTTTCAAACTCTATTACCTATGGACAAGTTGATTATGGGCATACTGGACAAAAGAAAACTGTGACTCTTCCGAATAAGGCATGTACCAAAACTTTCAACACGACTTCATGGAGTGCAGTTGCTGTTTCCGCAAGCATCGTTGGAGCTACTCAGGATGTTACGCTTCGTAGAGGGAATAGCAAATGGTATTTAGGGTTAACCAATAACATTATTGATACAATGCCAATGTATTAGCAAAGGATTAATAACATGAAGAAAATATTTCCAACTATCCTACGTCTTTGTGTAATTACACTGTCTGTGTTGTTTAGTTTTGTTTCATTCCAGATACATCAACGGTCAATTACTACTTATGATATTACAACAGAACTGTGGGTAAAAATAGCTTTTATAATTATAATTGCATTTTTGCTTGGTATATCAATCAAAAAGTTTTCACTAAATTATAAAATAGAGAAAGTAAGTACAGCGATTATAATTATGATAGCACTATTTACAGTGTTTTTTTTACAAAACAACTCCATAGAATTCTCATATATGACTATTTTGATTTGCACGGTTTATGTCACCGATTTACTTATAAAACGTTAGTTAGATTGTTTACGAATAACAAGTATTATTTGATTTTTTTGGCTTAACCACAATGTAATATTATATTTTTTAGCGAATTGTAATTTGAAATATAATTACAATTCGCTATTTTTGCATGTAATACTTTTATATCAAATTATATTACACTGCAGATCTCCCACTCTGATTTCGATTAATTAACTATTACAAATCGAAATTGGAGGAATTATTTTTGAAACAAATTAACCTGCGGGACTATTACCCGCATTATAAAGAAGATAAAATTGTTGAGGTGCCGGACGAGGTTGCCGCGCTTTTGGAAGATTTAGACCGCAAAGAAGAAAGTTATCTCAGATATTTGCGCCGTTACGGCGCTTTCTTTACGTTTGACCTCGGAGACATAAAGGAAAAGGATATGCCTTTTCAAAAATCACCTATTGATATATTAGAACAGCAAAGGACGCTTTCTTTATTGTATCAAGGTCTTGCAAAGCTGCCGAAAAAGCAAGGTAGAAGAATTTACGCTCACTATTTTTTAGGTAGCAGCAAGTCGGAAATCGCACGTCTCGAACATTGTCATAAGAGCACAATATGCGAAAGCATAGACAGCGGTTTAACAGCCCTTGAAAAATTTTTTGAAAAATTTTCGTAAAGCACCCCGACAAATGGCCAAAAAATGTCCGTATATTATAGAAGGGTATTTTTCGGCAGGACAAAATCTCAAAAAGGACAGGATATAAAACTGTCAACGTGAGAACGTCATTAACTGCTTTTGTCCCCTTTATTGCACTTTGACAACTGAATATACATTGTTACAGGTACTTCATTCCGTGTCCTGAGCGAAGAATGAGGCGGCGCCAGAACAGACAAGCCTACGAGGTGATGAACCGGCTTGCCCGAGCGATTAACGCAACTTATTAAATTTGCCATGGCCGGCAAGGAGCGAGGACGGTGCGGATGATAATGGTATACGCTGCCGCTTGTTGGTATTTTCTCTTGCCGTTGCCGAATACACTGAACGCTTCCGCTTTGAATTTTTCAATTTCTTCCTCTGAAAAGACCGTGATGCTCTCTGTCGGAGGGAGATTTTCTTTGCCCTGGGCTGACATGAAGTTGGCTTTCTTGAGCATTTCTACATTTGCCATCGGGTTTTTCGTGATGATATCCTGCTGATAAAGGTACCGAAAATATTCATTGAGGAGAACATAAACCTTCTTGACTGTCGTGTAAGCGTAGTCTGCGGTCATCCAATAGTTGAGCAGCTTTTTGATATCCGCGGCGGTAATGTCTCCGACGACCTTCTTGCCAAGTCGAGGATAGATCTGGTTTTTGGCGATGGATTCCGCTCTGTCATAGGTCGTTCGCTCGACTGCCGGGAACTTGAACACCTGCAACCAATTCTGCAAACTATCTTCCAAAGTTTTCAAAGACTCAACCGAATCGTTTTTATCTTCGTTAAACTCCACGATATACTTTTTCATTTTCTTGTTGACTTCCGCTTTCGTGGTGCCGGAAAAGCTCTTGCGTTTGCGCTCGCCGTGCTCGTCTTTGTACCAAACAACGCCGCACCAGCGACCGTCTGTGCGCTTAAATGCGCTGCCGTTTGTGAGTATTTCACGTTGTGACATGGCAGTTCACTCCCTTCTTTAGCTCAACAATATACCACAGGTTTTGGTGAATATCCAGACTTATTTTTCGTTGTACCAGCCCTTTGCGATATCGTCGAGCTTGATTTTACCGCGCGTTCTGCGAACATTATTGATTGCTTCCCGGCGCATTTCATCTAATTCATCATCAGTAAACTCATGCGTCTGCGCGATGTAACGCATCATCATTTCGAGCTGAACCGCGTATCGAAACAGACCTTTTGAGATCGCCTTCGCGTTGTTTTCTGAGACCGCTTCAATAGCTTTCGCGAGCTTTTCGCTCATCACATCGCCGCCTGCTTTGATAGCTTCATCGGCAATCAGGTTCTCTGCTGCCTTCTCAAAAAACTCATTCCGTGAATGAAGTCCGTTCTTTTTGATGTACGAATCCACCACCTGCATGGTTTTCTTATCAAGGTATAAACTTACCCTTTGTTTGTTTTCCGAATCCGTTTCAATCCCTCCCTAAACGCTGACACCAACAAGGTGATCAACCAGAATACGCCTGTTTTTTCGATAGGTATGCGAAATCTGAAAATAATAGCGTTATTTTTTACACCAAACCGAAAACAGGTGTCAACCTAAGAATACTGCACAGGAAACCCTCAAAAA
>ONIF01000280.1 GCA_900317795.1 uncultured Eubacteriales bacterium
TGACATTGGAAAAAATTAAACTTAAATTGATAATAATTGCTCTTGCCGCCTCTTTGCTTACGTTTCTTTCACAAGGCTCTCTTGCTTACTATTCAACTGCCGGTACTGCCGAAAATGTCGTTACCTCCGGAAATGTAAAGCTTATGATACACGAAACTACCGACCAAGGTACGGAATTTCCAAAAGAGGGCGTTTATATCGTTCCGGGAGATATTGTCAGCAAGGAAGTGCATATTGAAAATATATGCGAACACCCGTTCTATCTGCGTGTAAAGATGGTTTACGGGGTAAATTCGGAGGAGCTTTCATCGGAGGACTGCTTTAAGCTGAATATAAACGAAAAATACTGGAAATACAGTGACGGGTGGTATTACTATCAAGGAATATTGCAGCCTGCCGAAATGTCGCCCGAAGTGTTCTCTCACGTGGAAATAGTCGGCTCAAAAGTTGATAACAGGTATATCGGCAAAACGCTTACTATGACAGTAAAGGCTCAGGGCGTTCAAAGTGAAAACAATCCTGTTAAAGACGGTCATTATGAACTTGTCGGGGGCTGGCCTCGGGAGGATTGATAAAATGAAAAAAATTATGTTTTTTGTGATTTTTATAATAAGTTTGATGAGTACATCTCTTGTATGCCGTGCAGCTGACGGAAATGTTACTTATAGCGGAAATGCGGGAGAGTTTATATTTTCACCCGGAACGGAGCATTCACCGACAGATTTATTTGATAATTTCAAGAATGTGATGCCGGGCGATACAATCTCTCAGAAAATAACCGTGAAAAACAATGCTGACGGCAATGTGAAAGCGGAAATATTTTTAAGGTCGTTTGGTGCCGATGAGAAGTCCGAAGATTTTCTTTCCAAGCTCAGAATGTATGTGAAAAAGTCAGACGGCAGTTATATTTTCGGTGACAGTGCAGAAAAGCCTTTTGCACTTGACAAGCCTGTAAGTCTTGGGGTATTTCTTTCGGGCGAAACAACCGATATTGAAGTGATACTTGAAGTGCCTTTTGAACTTGATAACAGTTATTCTTCAAGCATAGGAAAAATAAAATGGGAATTCAGCGTGCGTGAGATGAAAAATATACAGGTGTCAAATGAGCCGTCAAGCAGTCGGGCAAGCGGTGGAAACAGCTACGACAGCCGAACAGGCTCGGAAGCCGGAAATCCTGTTTTTACGGGTGACGGGCAGGCTTATTTGATATATATTCTTATAATGGCAGTTTCACTGCTTACTGTTATGTTTTCCGTGAAGAAAAATACCGGAAAGTAAAATTTTCTTTGGAGGGCTTAGTGTGGGAAAAGATACTGTAAAATATAAAAAAATTGCATTGGCTCTCAGCTTATGTTTAATCATTGTATGGATTGCACTCGGTACAAGTGCTTCGCTTGCGTGGTTCACGGATACCAGCCCCACGCTGAGAAATATTTTTCATATACAAAATTTTGACCTTGTTGTATCTCACAGGCTTGATGACGGCACTTATGAAGAACTTGACGGACAAACACAAGTATTCAGTGATGAGGCACTTTATGAACCGGGATATGTGCAGGTGGTTTATCTTAAAGTTGAGAACAGGGGCGACGGTGCTTTTGACTATAAAACTGCCGTCAATGTGACGGGCTATACAACAGCGACAAATGTATTTGGAAATACTTTCAATTTGCAGGAATATTTAAAATTCGGTCTTGTTTCAGCCGATACGGAAAGCGAACTTCAAGCGAAACTTGCTGAAAGGGAGCTTGCAAAAGAAAAGTCTGTTATGCCTTTGAACGACTATTCAACGGATATTTCAAGGCTTGGAGCAGGTGAAACGGATTATATGGCACTTATCGTAAGAATGCCCGAAGAAGTCGGAAATGAAGCAAACTATCGTCTTGATACCATACCGAAAGTGGAACTCGGAATTATAGTGACTGCAAATCAGATAACAGACAACGGCTGATAAGTTATATTGATTTTTATTTGACAAATGATATAATAAAAAGGGGTGACGTGCAGTGAAAGCGTTTTATGATAAATTTTACAGGATATATGACGATAAAAAAATAAGTGATACTGTTATCATATTCCGAATTATCGTAACGGTAATTATAATATTAAGCTGTCTTGCCGTCATGACTTTTGCAGGATATGCATATTACGAATATGACTTGATGATTAAAGTAAATACAATACAGTCAGCGACTTTTGAAGTAAATGTTACTGTTGCCGATAATGAAAACAACCCCGTTGAAATGGAAAAAAGAAATGGTTACTATATACCAAAATCAGATTATTTGACAAAAGATAATGAATATACCGTTACGATTTCGAGAACGGAAAATTCAAGTGCCGAAACAGGTTATTGCCGTGTAAGGTTATTTAAAGGCAATAATGAAAGTATATTTTATACAATTCAGCTTGATGCAGACACCCCTACGCAAGAAGTAACTTTTACTGTAAATCCCTCAGAGGACTTCAAATTTCAAATAACTCCAAACTGGGGCACATCTTCATGCTGGGCAGAGGGAAATTTTTCCGATTGTATAACCAACGGAAAAATAATCAATTTCCCCGAAAACCCGACACCTTAAATAATATTCTTTTAAAGAAACTTCGCTGTATGACGTTCTGAGAGCCTCATACAGCGATTTTTTTGCAGGGGTATAAAATTTACTCCCGAGCCGTTTAAATGCCCGTGAGAGCGTTCTGAGCGAAATCTTGAGGCATTCAAATGTGTATTGCAAATCAATCGGAAAAAATGGTCGTCTAATTTGATATGAAATAAACCGCCCGAATTTTAATTTTTCAAGCGGTTTTTGATATTATTTTAAATATGTTTATTTTAATACTGATTGGCAAGCTGATATGAACCGATATTTTTTGATAGTTATAGTAAACGTCACTGAAAATTTCCTTTTGTCATTCTGAGGAACGAAGTGACGAAGAATCTTTCAAAGATTCCTCGCTTCGCTCGGAATGACATATTTACTAAAAAAATCAATTTAATTGAAATACATTTTCAAAGCCTGTTCAACCACAAGTGCTATTTCCTTTGAATTCATTCCGCTGAAATATCTCTCATATACTTCGGAATCTATCTTGATACTTTTTGTATCGGACTTCTTATTTGAGAGAATTTCCTTTACAGGCTTTTCGGGAGATTCTTTTCTTAATTCCCTTGCAGTCTTTTCACTTATTTTTTTCAAAATCATGCCCGTGTCAAAGTCTGTATTTGCCTTGTATAATTCCTCCTGCCTGTCTTGGCTCAGATATGACAGCTCAACTCCCGCCCTTACCGACAAATCTCCGTTATCCACCCACGACTTTATACCGTCATAAAGTTTATCTATCCTAAGAAGTCTTGCAACCGTATTCCTGCTTAAATTGTATTCCTCACCGACTTTTTCTCTTGAATTATGCTTTTTTTCGGAAAGCTTTCCTTCGAGTGCCATAAGTTCATTGATAATATCTGTACGTTTTCCCTGGGAAAATATACTCTCATAGCGTGAAGACAATATTTTTGCCTGCTCGGAGGGCTTTAATTCACCGAAACCTCTTTGAATGAGATTGCTTTCTATCACATATATTTCGGCTTCTTCCTCCGTAAGATGTTCTTTTATGACTGCCGGCACAAAGTCCTTTCCTGCTATTATTGACGCATTCCAACGGTTGTGACCGATAAGTATTTCATATTTATCGTTAAACGGCTGAACTACTATCGGTGTCATTACTCCGTTTGCTTTGATACTCTCAACCATGTCATCAAGTCTTTCACCCTCGTAAAGAGTAAAATTGTGGTTATGATACGGTACAAGCATATCAACAGGAATTTGCTTTACTTGATTTTCCTGTGAAAGCATGGCAGAAAAATTGAATTGTGTCATTTCTTTTCTATCCTTTCCGTTATCTCTGAGGCTAATGCCTTATATTCCTCGCCAAGCCTGTTTTTATAAATGCAAAGACTTTTATGTTTAGCTGTACTTTCAACGGCTTCCGTGGCTCTGTGAATGACTGTATTAAAAAGTTTTTCATTATAGTTTTCTCTAAGCTGTTCAACAATGCGTCTGCTTGCATTGGTATTATCTACCATTGTCGGCAGAACTCCTATTATCTCCAAATCGGGCTTTAAAGTTTCTTTTACCTGCTCAAATATATTATTGAGCATACCAAGCCCGTCAAATGCAAATTTTTGTGCCTGAACGGGAATGATAACTCCGTTGCTGGCAACAAGTGCATTCATCAGCAATACACCAAGCGACGGCAGGCAGTCTATTATTATATAATCATAATCTTCCACTATATCCTTTGAAAGCATTCTTTTCAGAACGGTTTCCCTTGAAATAACGCCTGCTAAATAACAATCCGCATTTGCAAGATTTATATCAGACGGAATGAAATCAATGTCATTTACTTCGTTATGCCTGATATACTGCTTGACATCTTCAAGTTTCTTCATCTGTCCTATTGCCGTCATCATAAGATGACTTATCGTCGGTTTCTCGTCAAAGGTGCGGTCAAAGTCAAGATACGTTGAAAGGTTTGCCTGCGGGTCAAGGTCTATGAGCAGAACCCTTTTTCCTGCAAGCCTGAGTGCTACGCCTACATTCATGGCAGTTGTCGTTTTTCCCACTCCGCCTTTTTGATTTGCAACGGAAATTATTTTATACATAAATTCTCCTCCAAAGTTTTTTTATTATTATATATAATTTCAAAGCATATTTTCAAGGGTAATTTTGAAGATTGTCCTTAACTTTTGCCCCGATGGGGCAGAAGTTAAAATCGGGGTATATTTCTGTAAGAGCAAATTTAAAGCTTATCTTTAACTTTTGCCCCGATGGGGCAGAAGTTAAAAATCGGGGACACATTCCTATAAACATTTCATGCATAGATAAAAGCGACAAGTTCTAAACCTGTCGCTTTTGTCGGTTGTGTAAGTTTTCAGTCAAATAATACTTTTAATTCTCTGTACAGCTTCAAGTGTTTTTTCATGGGAGTTGAAAGAAGTCATTCTGAAATAGTTTTTGCCGCATTCTCCAAAGCCCTCTCCGGGAGTGCCGACTACTCCCGCATTTTCAAGCAGATAGTCAAAAAATTCCCAACTGCCCATTTTATTCGGACATTCCAGCCATATATAAGGCGAATTTTTTCCGCCTGTATAGTAAATTCCCAATTCGTCAAGCATATCAGAAATGATTTTAGCATTTTGGCGGTAATAGGCGATATTTTCAAGACATTGTTTTTGTCCGTCTTTACTGAATACGGCAGCAGCACCGCACTGTACAGCCCATGAAACTCCGTTGAATTTCGTTGCCTGCCGTCTATACCACATATCATGCAGTTTATGACCGCCTCTTGAAAGTTCTTTCGGAATGACTGTATATCCACAGCGTACTCCCGTAAAACCTGCCGTTTTCGAGAGTGAACACAATTCTATGGCACATTCCCTTGCACCGTCTATTGCAAAAATCGAGCGTGGCAAATCGTCTTGTATGAATGCCTCATAAGCCGCATCGTACAAAATAACGGCATTATTTTCAAGTGCGTAATTTACCCATGCTTTGAGTTGTTCGGCATTGTATGCCGAACCTGTCGGATTATTCGGGGAACAGATATATATAATATCGGCTTTCACATTTATATCGGGCATGGCAAGAAAATGATTGTCTTTTGATGAACTTGCGTAAATGATTTTTCTGCCCGACATGATATTAGCGTCAACATATACAGGATAAACAGGGTCGGGAACTAACACAATATTATCTTTTGAGAAAATATCGCCTATATTTCCGCAATCGGATTTTGCCCCGTCTGATATGAAAACTTCACTGTAATCCACGCTGACACCGAAACTTTTATAATAATCGGCAACAGCCTGCCTTACAAAGTCATAGCCCTCATATTCGGGATAGCCTTTGAAAGTTTCTTTATATCTCAAATCTTCACAGCCCTTTTTCATAGCGTCAACAACAGCATTGGAAAGCGGTAAAGTAACATCACCTATCCCCAGGCGGATAATTTCCAAATCAAAGTCAACTTCCTTTGCACAGTCCCTGCCCTCACGTATCGCACGCACTACAAGAGATTGACCTATATGCACATCTCCTGCTGTATATATTTTATCCCTGCTTGTCTTATGCGAATTTTTTTCCGTGGAAATATTACTTCTTTTATCCGTCTGAATGTCAAAAGCTTGCGAAATATAGCTTTCACTTCCCAGAAATCCTGCTGCTATCAACACTAAATCTGCATTTACAGTATATTCACTGTTCTCGACTTGCACAATTTTTCCGCCCTCAAATTTCACTTTGACAAGTACCGCACCCGTTAAATTATTATTTTCATCTGCAAGAAATTCCTTAACGGTAGTCTGATAAACTCTCGGGTCGTTTCCATATACTTCGGCAGCTTCTTCCTGACCGTAATCCGTCTTGAATACTCTCGGATATTCGGGCCACGGATTGTTTTCGGCACGTGTTTCGGGGAGTTTCGGCATCATTTCCAACTGCATGATACTCTTTGCACCGTGACGAACACACGTTCCCACGCAATCATTTCCCGTATCGCCACCGCCTATCACTATCACATTTTTATCCTTTGCACTGATATAATCTTCCGTATTGTCCAAAAGTGCTTTTGTCGTGGATTTGAGGAAATCAACCGCAAAGTAAATGCCGTTAGCCTCTCTGCCTTTTACGGCTATGTCACGGGGATTTGACGCACCGCACGCTAAAATAACTCTGTCATACTGCTTTAAAATATCCTCTGCCGAAATGTCTTTTCCGACGTCTGTATTTGTAATGAAAGTGATACCTTCTGCTTTCATGATGTCGATTTTCCTGTTGACAACGTGCTTTTCCAATTTCATGTTGGGTATGCCGTACATAAGCAGTCCGCCCACTCTGTCGGAACGTTCATACACTGTTACCGTGTGACCTCTTTTATTAAGCTGGTCAGCCACCGCCAAGCCTGAAGGACCTGAACCAATGACGGCAATTTTCTTGCCTGTTCTGACTTTCGGGGGCTGAGGTCTTGTATATCCCTCGCTGTAAGCCTGTTCGATAATGCTGTATTCATTGGCACGTGTCGTAACAGGCTCACCGTTTACACCGCAGGTACAAGCCTTTTCACATAATGCAGGACAT
>ONIF01000303.1 GCA_900317795.1 uncultured Eubacteriales bacterium
AAAGAGCCTGTTTTTATAGTCGAGGGCGAAATAGACGCATTAAGCGTTATTGACGTTGGCGGTCAGGCGGTAGGTCTGGGCAGTACAAGCAATACTCTTTTATTTTTCTCGGTTCTTGATGACTTAAAGTTAAAAAAATACCCACTTTTTATCGTATCATGCGACAATGACACAGCAGGACAGAAAGCTAATAAAGAACTACAAGAGGGCTTTACAGCGAGAAATATCTCTTTTCTCACGCTGAATGTTTGCGGCAACTGCAAAGATCAGAACGAAGCATTGATGTTAAATAAGGCAGAATTTAAAAAAGCGGTGCAAAAAGCTATTGCAACGGCAAAGGCAAAGAGTAAGCAGTCAAAAGGAGAACAGGGGGAACAAATGAAACAAGAAGAACAAGTGCAGACAGAGTTAGAGAAATATCAAGAGCAATACTGCACACAATCACATTTGCAAGATTTTTTCAATGGTGTAAATGAAAGTGTAAATGTCAAAGAAATAGCAACAGGCTATCCGATACTTGATGATATTCTTGACGGAGGATTAACAGAGCAATTTGTTGAAATCGGTGCAATATCATCACTCGGCAAAACAACGTATATTTTGCAAATGGCAGACCAAATAGCAGCGGCAGGGCAAGATGTGATAATTTTCTCTCTGGAAATGGCAAGAAAAGAACTAATTGCAAAAAGTATTAGTAGATTAACCGTACAATTAGCGTTATCTCAAAATTTGGAGATTACAAATGCAAAGACAGCTATGGATATTCTCAAAGGTAGGAAATATAAGACATATACAAAGACCGAAAGAGAATTAATAAATACTGCCGTACAGCAATATTCTGAAATTGCAAAATATAGCTATATAATCGAAAGTAGCGGTGTTATTACTGTCGATAAAATCAAAGAAGATACAGAGAAACACATTAAATTAACAGGCAGAAAACCTGTTGTAATTGTGGATTATTTGCAGATATTAGCACCTCACAACCCTAATGCAACAGATAAAGCTAATACAGATTATGCGGTGCTGACATTGAAACACTTATCAAGAGATTTTGGCATACCTGTTATTGCTATCAGTTCTTTTAACAGAACAAACTACACAAAAACCGTGAATATGTCGAGTTTTAAAGAAAGTGGCTCAATAGAATACTCAGCGGATATTTTGATTGGTATGCAGTTGCAAGGGGTAGGCGATAAAGACAAAAAGATAACCGAAGCAAAAGCAAAAGCAAAACATCCAAGAGATGTGCAAGTAGTAATTTTAAAAAATCGTAATGGTGAATTAGGCGATATATATTACAAATACTACTCAAAGTACAATTATTTCAAAGAAATCAAGAAAATATCACAAAATGAAATAGATATAACAGACGAATGAAAGTTGGTGATAGAATGGTATATACAAAAGTATCGGAACTTAATGACAACTGGCATTACTGCATGACCGAGCAGGAATACAAAAAACTGCGTGAAATGATCTTGTATGCAAATGTACAGTTACAAGATATACAAAACGTCATACAAGACATTGACGGAAACCCGATAAGTGTTGGCATAATCAAAAGCAATATTGCAGACCTGTCTAAAAACGTTAAAGATATGTATGTTATGACCGATGACAAGTTAAATTTTGAGTGTTTGTAAGCGGTAAACGGTGTAATGTAATAATTGCACCGTCATAAACCGTAATAATTATTTATATGAGGTGTTTTTAAAATGGAAAATAATGCAAGTCAGAACAAGACAAGAAGTATTAGAGCAACAGACGAAATTTTCACGAAGTTCAAGGAAATAACAGAGAGCATAGGCAGCGGCACGAATGAGAGCTTATCCGCATTGATTAACGCTTATGAGTTGCAGCAGGCTAAACAAGTTCTCACAGGACAGGCGGCATTGATTGATGACTTCAAAACAAGGGCAGACGGCATTATCAAGGCATATATATCTGCACTTGAATTATCGGTTAATGCGGAAGACAGAATAAGAGCCGAATTTGCAATACAGATTGAAAGTCAGGCAAAAACAATAGCAGCCTTACAGAGAGAGAACGAAAGTATCAAATCGGAAACTATAACTATACAGACACAGTTGAACGATACTATCAGAGCATTAAGACATGATTTAGCAAGCGATAAAGAGAGATTACAAGTAGCATTGAAGAATGAAGAACAGGCAACAGCAAGCAGAATACAAGCGGAAAAAATATCTCAAATGCTCACGGAACAGCTTGAACAGGCAAAAGCAAGTATTTCTGATTTGCAGACAAAAGCGGCAGCGGCAGATAAACTCAAAGCAGAGAACGAAGAATACGAAGAAGAATTTGACAGAGTAAACCGAGAAAAAAAAGAAATGAAAGCGTATTATGAGAGCCAAATGCAGACAATGGCGAATGAACAGGAAACAGCGGTACAGAGGGCAATAAATCAGACAACAGCAGCATATCAACAAAAAATCGCTGAATTGCAACAGCAGCAGGCGGTACAAATCGCAAATATCATAGCAAGAACAGCGGTAGCGGCGACACCCACAAAAGCGGAAGAATAAGAGAGTTGCAAGCATAGATTTTGCATATACAAAATCGCTTGACGGCAAATAATAATCACATCATAAAATGATGTTCACCAAATGCAAATATTTCTTTTTTCTCGGTTCTATACAAGGACAGGAGGAAATTTTGACAACCGAAAAGGAAAAATTTTTACGAGATGTATGTATTATTTGCGATACGAGAGAGCAACGGAACGAGCATATAATACAACAGCTTGATAAATTAGGCATAAATCATAGCAGAAAAAAATTAGCTTATGGCGATTATAGCTTTAAGATAGGTGAGTATGATTTCAGCCTATTATATGCAGATAGGTGAGTATGATTTCAGCCTATTATATGCAGTTGAACGCAAAAGCGGTATTGAAGAACTCTGGGGCAATGTTACAAAAGACCGAGAGAGATTTGAAGCCGAAATTAAAAGAATGTCAGCGATCAGCCACACTGCAACGCTGATAATCGAAAATTGTAGAGATAGAGAGTATTTGAGAGAGTATTCCTTATCAGAAAAACAGATGACGACACAGAACAGGAAAGTGCAGGAGATAGGAAAAGTAATTGACGGAACTTTGCAGAGTTGGCAATCACCAAATAAATACGGGCTATCCATCCATTATGCAGATGTGCAAAGCCAAACAGCACCGTTATTGTTATCCCTCTTTTATTACTACTGGAAGAATTTCCAAGAACTAATACAGCCAAAAAAGAAGAAATCAAAGAAAATACCACAAAATGTCGAGTAAACATATTCAAAAAAGGCAAGAAGTTCAAAAGAGGACTTCAAGCCTTTTTTCCTTTCTCGGTTCTGTTTAGCTGTATGCAGCGATAGAGCAACGATACAGCGGCATATTCCTGACCGCTGCACAAAAAAATGAATACAGCGGCAAATATAAGCGTGATACAGCAAAAATATATAGCAAATAGTATAATTTTCACTTCAAAAATATTTCCCGTGAAATTTTGAATCA
>ONIF01000282.1 GCA_900317795.1 uncultured Eubacteriales bacterium
CTAAACAGGAATATAAAGGCAATAAATCGGCTTTTAATCTCACAGATTGGATACGGGAACATAACATCAGCATTACTCAAACGGCAAGTTTTAAGAGTGGCGGCACAAAATATATCCTCGAAAGCTGTCCCTTTGACGAAAATCACAAAGGCAAAGACGCTTGTTTGATACAATTTCCGAATGGTGCGATATGCTTCAAATGTCTGCATCAGTCGTGCAGTAATCGCACATGGAAAGACTTTCGCCTATTTTATGAGCCTGATGCTTACAGTAAGGAAACCACTTCAAAACAAAAGGAGAAAAAGGAAAAATCCAAGGAAGAAAGTCCATTTAATGATGACGGCACAGGTCAGATGACCATACATAATTTAGATTTTTATTTGAAATCAAGCAAAATTCAAATCAAATACAATGAAGTACTTCACAGAATGGAAATAGACGGTTTTATCGGTGAAAATAAGGAACAAATACTTGAAAATGCTCCTGCTGTTATCGAAGACTTTCTGCACCACAGCTTAACTCGCTGCACACAAGCTCGTGTTGCAAGCTATCTCAATGTTCTGGCGGCAAGAAACAGCTATAATCCTATTCTTGACAAAATAAACTCTATCAAATGGAACGGACAGGATCAATTACAAAAACTGTTTGAGCTTATGGGAATATCTGAAGATACGGATAAAAACAAATACAGCAGAGCTTTTGTAAAAAAATGGCTGATAATGTGTATTTGCGGACTTCATAACAATCTGGAACACCCATTCAGCCTTGACATAGTATTGGTATTAAAGGGCAGACAGGGAGCAGGAAAAACAAGGCTTTTTGAAGCATTGGCACTGGACAGCCTGTATTTTGGTGATGGAGTGATATTAGATCCGAGTCTGAAAGACGATATACAGCAGAGCACTTCAAAATGGATATGTGAACTTGGAGAATTAGGAGCTACTTTCAAGAAAGATATTGACAAATTAAAGGCATTTATCTCCAAAAGTGTTGATGAATACCGTGTTCCATACGGCAGGACATCTGTACGCTATCCCAGAATGACGGCTTTTTGCGGAACGGTCAATGAAACCGAATTTCTTGTTGATCCAACCGGAAACAGACGTTGGGCAATCGTTCCGCTTGATGATGACTTCTACATAGATTACGAGGAAATCAAGAGCTTTGATTTTTCGCAATTGTGGGCACAAATCAATCACTGTGTCGAAGAAATGATAAAAGACGGCAAAAGTTATTCTGAATGCTTCAGACTTAACCGTCAGGAGCTTATCGAGCTTGAAAAGCGTAATGGAGAATACTTAAAACCATTGCCTGCACAAAGAGAAATCGAAGATATTTTGTCATTTGAAAGCAACAATTCTTTTATTATCGAGTATTCCGAACAGACTACAAGTGAATTTATAGACAACTGGAATACATATCTGAAGAAATATTCTGCCATACAGGTCGGAAAGGCTTTGGACTTTCTGGGCGTTAAGACTATTAAAAAATACGTCAACGGTGTGCAGAAAAGAGTGAGAATATTACCGACCAAAACATGGGTAGGCTTCAAACAAGACACATTTGAATGAAAATTTTTCAAAAAACACGGATGTAAAGTTTGCATTCGTGTTTTTCTTATTTTTATAAGTAAATGAAATATAAATTATTTTTATGATTTTTTAAAAATCTGTAAGACACAAACAAGACACAACAAGACACATATAAGACACAACAAGACACATTTTATTTTTTTATGTGTCTTGTTAATTTTTTCAGTATTCATGCGGTGTTCGAGGCTTTTACAAGACACATTGCAAAAAAAATGTGTCTTGCTAAAAAATGGCTTGTTTATGCGGTTTTTTTAGAATTACAAGACACAAGACACATTTTTTCTCCTATACCTTTATTTTTTACTATATATTATACTCCTCTATATTCTCTAATTTGTTCCTTGAACTATATATGTTTATACTCATTAAAAGTGTTTTATATATAAAAATAAAAAAATGTGTCTTGTAAGTGCCTGAAAGCCGCATGAATACTGGACTTTTTAACAAGACACACAATTAGTGTATTGTGTCTTAATGTGTCTTGTTTGTGTCTTGTTACAAGGAAATAACAGCATACTTTTTTGAGAAAATATATTGCAAAGGTTGATAAAAAGTTGTGCCCGCCAGTAAGCAGACTCGGTGGAGCTGGAATACTCAGTCGCTGGTAACGGTTTACCCGTTTAATGGTGAACGGGTAAATGATGTTTTTGGATATTATTTTTAGAAAGTGCCCTGTGCATTTTCGGCTTAATACATCATTAAGCTGTGGATAAGGCTGATTGTATCAGTTGAGTTCATGTTCTGCCAAAAGCAGAAAACACAGGTCTGATTGCCGATGCAGATAAAAAATCGGCTGTCCGAATATACACCTATTGAATGCACTGACTGCTGTATAAAGTCGGAGTTGATAGGCTTATTCTATCCGACATAGCCACCTTATGCTGTCGTACCAGTAAAAGCAAGGGCGTGGGAAACCGACGACTAACAGGAATGCAAAACTTCATACACGAGAAGCAAAAAAGTGCAGGAGGAAACCGATGACTAACAGGAATACGAAACTTCATGCACAAGAAGCAAAAAAGTGCGGGCTGATAGACCGTTCTATCCGACATAGCCACCTTATGCTGTCGTACCAGTAAAAGCAAGGGCGTAGGAAACCGACGACTAACAGGAATGCAAAACTTCATGCACGAGAAGCAAAAAAAGTGCGGGCTGATAGACTTTTCTATCCGACATAGCCACCTTATGCTGTCGTACCAGTAAAAGCAAGGGCGTGGGAAACCGATGACTAACAGGAATGCGAACCTTCACACACAAGAAGCAAAAAAGTGTTTGGCAGTATCTATTGCCTTTCTGTCACACATAAGACATAAAAAAGTGTTTATTTTGGCTGATTGATTGTGCCATAAGCAAGTCATGAAGCGACTTTTGTTTCAACCGGTAAGACCGAAACGGAGATTTAGAATGGGAAGAAAAAATAAATCGTATTATAAAGACCTTCATCAGCAGGCTTATGATGTTTTCAATGCCATGCTTTCATTTGGTGAAAGCAAGAAAAAGGCTGTTGAAGAAGAAACTGACAAGAAAAAGATTTTCAGTTTCAATACATACAAGACATATTGGAAACATACAAAATATTTCATCAAATGGGTACAGCAGACGCACCCTGAATGTACCACACTGAAGTCTGCCAGAAAATATGTGAATGAATGGCTTGAACACCGTTCCGAACAGACAGATAAGAATGGTAAACACCTGTCAGCATGGACTATTCAGACAGAGGCGGCAGCCTTGAATAAACTTTACGGCATAGATAAAGCTGATGTTGACAGATTTCAGCCGCCAAAGAGAAAAAGACAGGATATCAAGCGAAGTCGTGTTGCGACTGAACGTGACAGGCATTTTAGCATTACGAACAATGATGAACTGATACGCTTTTGTCGTGGAACGGGTGTCAGGAGAAATGTTCTTGAACGGCTTGAAGGGCGTGACCTTTGGACAAAATCGGATATGGAAAATGAGGTTGAACGGCTGAAACAGCTTGAAAATCCGTCAGAAAAAGAAATATCATATCTGAATACATTAGCTGATGCCCTGTCGGTTTTTCCCGATCAGGATTATTTTGTTCACCATAGGAAAGATAAAGGCGGCAGATACAGATTTGCTCCGATAATTGGTGAAAATAAGCAGAAGATAATTGACCGCATGAAAAAAACACCGCCAAACGCAAAAGTCTGGCAGTATGTCAACAGTAATGCGGATATACATAGCTATCGTGCAGATTACGCTACAGAAATGTATCGTATGTATGCACGAAAGGTCGAGGATATTCCTTATGATAAAGTCAATCACGGAAGCGGCAAAGCCTATCAGAGTGAAGTTTACGCCTGCCGTAAAGACGAAAAGGGAAAAAGACTTGATAAGATTGCAATGATAAAGTGCAGTAAGGCTCTCGGTCATAACCGGATAGCCGTGGTTGCGGATAATTATATAAGGGGGCTTTGAAGTTGCAGGCTTACAAGCGTAATAAATTGGGAATTGACTTGAAAATTGATAACTATAAGGATTCTGAATGCTATAAAGTTGAACTTGCAAAAGAAGAATATGTTCACTTACTTGATGAAATAAAACAATTAAAGAGGAAAATAGATGAGTTGAACTCTGAAATTCGTGAACAAAACATAGACAATGATAAAGAATATAAAAAACTTGTCATGCAGCAGAAAAATGATTCGTGTGTTGACAGAGGTGTTTCCAAAAAATCGAGTGGATATTTCTTTCTTGATGCGATTGAGTGGAGAGAAAAAATATCTAAAAATGAAAAAGTAGTTACATGGAAATATGTTGTTCAGACACCATTTTTGGCGACATATCCAAGACGTACTGTAGAAGATACTGTTTTGGATATGCTTGAAGGAAAAATACTTCCTGAATGCGGATGCAAACATTTTGTCGAAGATGATGCAATATCGGATTTCAGCAGATTGACATTTTCAGGACATTTAAGAGATGAATACAGAAAAAGTCCCTATGTTTACGACTGGAAAATGAGAGCAAATTTTGTAAGAGGCTATTGGGAAATAGAACTTTTCATAACAAGAGAAATTGAAATTCCAAACAAATATCAGCTTCACTACTGCCAGAAAAAACGTTCTGATGAACTGAAAAAACCTAATGAAGGACAGTAAAAATAAAGTACATGAGGATAGGTGAAAAATATGACATTTAAAGAATTAATGGATGCTTTTTATGTAAATAAGCATTATAATAATAATAGTATATATGCAGAGTTGCTTGCTCAGCTTAAAAGAGATCGTATAACACCTGTTATCGGTGCAGGTCTTTCCGTCTGGGCAGGTTATCCTCTTTGGAGCAGTTTAATTGAAGATTTGTCAGAGGGGATGCCAGACGAAGATGTGATAAAGAATTATCTTTCCAAAGCACAATATGAGAAAGCAGCTTCAGTACTTGAAGAATCTTATGGTCACGATATTCTTATTGATATGTTAATAGAGCAGTTTTCTGATAGAAAACTCAATGAAGGTATACGACCAGAATATCAGAAATTGCTACCAGAACTTTTCAAAGGACCATTTGTTACTACAAATTTTGATGTTTCCTTGGAAAAGTTGCTGGATGCTCCGTTTACGATTAATCCACAGGATACGTTTCATGAGGAGATAACATTAAAAAAACTTCAAGCATATGAGCATTTCCTTATAAAGTTGCATGGAACTATAGAAGATCCAAAGCATATGGTATTTACTGAAGAAAGCTATAATTCTGCTTACGGTAATGGTGCAGAAAATTCTGATTGTGATAAACCACTGCCACAACAATTAAAACTCATATTCCAAACAGCACCTCCACTTTTTCTGGGATGTAGTCTTAGTACTGACAGGACATGCAAAGTGTTTGAAAAATGCAATGGAGCAAAAGGTTTTGCTTTGATTGAACTGCCGAAAGAAACCGTAAATTCAGAAAATCCTTTAAAGCCTTCACCAGTTTCCAAGTTTTTAAAAAGTAAAAGTGCTTATAGAGCAAAAGAAGCAAAAGAGAATACATTTTTTGAGGATATACAGTTAGTCTCGAAAGCG
>ONIF01000285.1 GCA_900317795.1 uncultured Eubacteriales bacterium
AAAGAAAAAAGGAAAAGACAGACGGTGCAAGGGCAAAAGTTTTCACAAAAATAGGCAGGGAACTTGCCGTTGCGGTAAAAGAGGGCGGAGGAGCAGACCCGAATTCCAATGCAAAACTTCGTGAATGTATCGCAAAAGCCAAGGCTAATAACGTTCCTAACGATAATATCGAGCGTATCATTAAAAAAGCCGCAGGAAGTACGGATTCAAGCAATTATGAATCTATTACATACGAGGGTTACGGACCGTGCGGAATTGCGGTGATAGTCGAAACCCTTACGGATAACAGAAACCGTACAGCAGGCGATATTCGTCACTACTTCGATAAATTTGGCGGAAATCTCGGCACGCAGGGTTGTGTATCATTCATGTTTACGCAGAAAGGTCTTATCGTAATTGAAAAAGAGGATAATGACGAAGATAAACTGATGGAAGACGCTCTCGAAGCAGGTGCGGCAGACTTTTCTTCAGAATCCGATGACGTATATGAAATATACACCGAACCCGAAGATTTCGGTACAGTGATGGAGGAACTTGAGAAAAAGGGATATGAATTTGTATCGGCAGACGTATCAATGATACCGTCAACTTATACAAAGATAGAAGATGAAGAAGCAGCCGAAAAAATGCAGAAACTGCTTGACATACTGGACGATAATGACGATGTGCAGAACGTATGACGATGTGCAGAACGTCTATCATAACTGGGATATGCCCGAAGAACCGGAAGAAGATTGATATTATTAAAACGACCTCAGATAATAGCGGAGGTCGTTTTGTGATTTAAAAAATGTTTAGAAAGTAAGTGATGTAGAAATGATGGGACATACACATCTTGCAGTAGGGGTTGCCGTCGGTCTTGCGATATTTGTGCCGAAAACGTGGCCTGAACTTCTTGCAGGGATAGGTGCAGGAGCATTGGGGGGGCTTATATGCGATATAGATGTAGGTACAAGCAAATCACATAAAAGGGCAGATATGATAACAATGTTTTCAGCGATTATAGTTGCAGCGGTGATATTAGCGGATTGGTTTTTTCATGTCGGAATACAGGAAAAACTCATGCAAAATGAAACATTTGTTCAAGTATTTGCCCCAACGATAGCGTTTATATGTATATGTGCATACGGAAAGGGTACACCGCACAGGACTTTTATGCATTCCATACTTGCCTTAATATTACTGACGACATGTGTAGGGATTGCTGTTCCGATTGCGGCACCATATTTTTGTATGGGGTTTTTATCGCATATTATTATGGATATTTTTAATAAAAGGAGAGTAAAAATATTATGGCCATATAAAAAAGGAGTATGCTTAAAATTGTGTTCGTCACAAGGGAAAGTAAATAAAATCCTTTTTTATTCCGGTACGCTTGCATCATGTTTATGCATACTTTTTTCAGTATATCGTATGTATGACTGGGCAAGTTTTGTAAAAGTAATAAGTAATATATGGTAGATAGTGGGGGATAGAAATGAATATTTTAGATTATCTTGATTGGCGTGGAGATATAAAATTCAAAGAGAGGGGTTTTAATGAAGTTGATAATCTCATATTTTCTACGCTTGCCTACGTTGAAATGGACGGACTGATTGATGAAAAAGGGACTGAGATTTCAGAAGTATATGAAAAATATAAAAGTGCAAAGTATGACCAATCCAATATGATAATAAACCCTGCACCGCTTTTAGAGAGGACTGCAAAGTCTGAAAGATACAAGAATGTGTTGGTAAAATATTATGTAAGTAAAATAGACACTGAAAAACAGCTTCAATTTTCGGCAGTCACATTTGAATTCGCTGAAAATGCATATATAGCTTTTCGAGGAACAGATAATACGTTGGTAGGCTGGCACGAAGATTGTAATATGTCATATCTTCCCAAAACAGCCGGTCAATGTGAAGCTGCCAATTATCTTAATGAGGTTTCCGAAAAAATAAAATGTGATTTTATAGTAGGTGGTCATTCAAAAGGTGGGAATTTTGCCGTATATGCTTCTGCATTCTGCTGTTCCGACATAAAAAGTAGGATATTAAAAGTTTATTCAAATGATGGTCCGGGATTTAATAATACGATTGCGAATTCACAAGAATACCTTTCCGTTATACCAAAGACAGAACATATTATAACGGATTCCTCGATAGTTGGAATACTTCTTTCAAGTAAAAGCAAGAGTAAAGTAATAAAAAGCAGTGCAATGGGCTTTGAGCAACATAACCCATATACATGGAACGTTTTTTGTACGGAATTTGAAAAGGCAGAAGGGCTTTCACAGGCGAGTATATTTATGGATACAACTACAAGCAGGTGGATTGATTCTCTCAGTGATGAGAGTAAAAAAATATTGATAGATTCAGTATTCGATTCACTTGAATCATCAGGTGCAACTACCTTGAATGATATTTCCGATAAAAAGTGGGAAGTTTATAATTCGGTAATAAAAGCCATAACATTTATGAGTTCGGAAAAGAAGAATGAAATAGGGCAGTCTATTAAAAAATTTTTTGATGTAGGCAGAGAAGTGATTGTAGGCGGACTTTATAAACCGTAATAAATATAACGGAGTGAACTGTATTGAGAAAAGAATATCTTGATGAATCACCAATTTTAGTGAAAGACTTTTTGATGTATGTACAAAACATAAAGGGCAGAGCTTCATTGACGGTAGATGAATATTACCGTGATTTACGAACTTTTTTCCGATATATATTATATACGAGAGGTATGGTATCACATGATACGCCAATAGAAGAAATATGCATTTCAAATGTAGATGAAGAGCTTATAAAATCCATAACTGTACAGGATATACTGGAATTTTTTAATTATTGTATAAGTGACAGAGAAAACCAGGCTGCTTCACGAGCAAGAAAAACTACCGTTTTAAATCAGTTTTTCAAACATCTTAAAGAAAAAAAACTGATTATAGAAAAAAACCCTATGGACTTGCTCGATTCACCGAAAAAGAAAAAAAGCCTTCCTAAATATTTGACTTTACAGCAGAGTGAAAAATTATTGAAAGTAGTTGAAGGAAAAAATAAAATAAGAGATGAATGTATATTAACGCTATTTTTAAATTGCGGATTACGTTTATCAGAGCTTGTTGGAATAAATGTAACAGATATAAACAGCGACAGAATGCTGAGAATTCGGGGTAAAGGAAATAAAGAGAGAATGATATATTTAAACGATGCCTGTGTGGAGGCGATAGAAGCTTATAAAAAAGTCAGACCTACTGACAAAGTGAAAGATAAGAAAGCTTTATTTATAAGTCGCAATCATAATCGTATAAGTAACAAGACCGTACAGGCTCTCGTATATAAATATCTTAACGAGATAGGTGCAAACGGATATTCGGTGCATAAATTAAGGCATACTGCTGCAACCTTGATGTACCAGGAAGGTGGAGTTGATGTAAGGGTACTGCAAGATATTTTGGGACATGAAAACCTTTCAACCACACAAATATATACCCATATATCAGAAAAGCAATCTATAGAGGCTATGAAGTCTAACCCTCTTGGAAAAAGCAAGAAAAGTGACAATAACGATGATGAATAATATGATACTTTTACTTTTAAATAAGAAAAAAGTTTATAAAAAGCCCTTGCGAATTATACAAAATTATTCTTTTGTATAATTCGGTTTTATAAAAATCAAAAACTCGCTATACGGTGTCTAAATTATCACTGCATAGCGAGTTTTTTTA
>ONIF01000400.1 GCA_900317795.1 uncultured Eubacteriales bacterium
GAATATTTGCAAAGAGATAATCAAAACTGCCGTTGAAAATCATCAAAATTTGATTGTTGAGGGGTGCTATATCCCATTTGACTGGAAAAAAGATTTCAGTCCGAAATACCTGGATCATATCAGATATTGCTGTCTGGTTATGAGTGAAAATTATATAAAATTGCATTTTGACGATATAGAGGAATATGCAGACACTATTGAAAAAAGGCTTGATGACTCGGATTTTACACTCGATAATGCTTTGAAAAATAATCAGTTTTACTTACAGAAGTGTATTGAATTCGGACTTGACTACACATTGATTGATGAGGAATATAGTATAGATTTTAGTTTTCCGGAATAATAAAAAGACAAGAGCTGATTTCCCATGAAAGAAAATCGGCTCTTGTTTTTTATGCAACTGTATAATTGAGTCTATATTGCCCGTTGCCTGTCTGAATGTAGGTGTCCTTATGTTCATACAAGGTTGCCCTGATACGTTCCTTATAATGCGAATTTGCCCTTGCTTTCGGGTGATTTTCAAGCATTTGATAAAGCTGTGAAAGTTCCGCCGTACCGCCAAGCTGCTCCATTACAGAGCGTATCAAATGATACCATGTAAGTGTTTGACAATCCCTTTTTGTTATGTCACATTCGCCTGTTCTTGTCCAACTGAACGGAATAATCAAAGGATTGTCCTTGCGGAAAATAACCATATATTCCGTGACAATCGGTATAAACGGCTTGCTGTAACGTCTGCTGTCCGATGTGCAACTGTACTGCCCTTTTACTATAAACGATTCAGGTGTGCCTATTTTCATCATATCACTCTGTATGGAATGAAATTCTCCGTTTGAACGAATATCGCCTACAAGTATTGCAAGTCTGCCGTCCTTGCGGAGTGATATGTAAAGTTTCTTGATGATGAAATTCAGCTTTTCAATGAAATCGTTATAATCGATGCAACGGCTCAAATCATCTTCATGCGGCTTTCCCCACATATTTCCCGAATATTTGATAATATCGTGATACGGTGGGTGAAAAAATATCAAATCCGCACTGTCATTGACATCATTTTTCAAAGCATTCCAATTTCCCATTCCATAGGCGGGTGTTGGATTCAAGTCGTACAGAATACTTTTGACACCAAATCTGTCGGCAACCGCTTTTGAAGTGCCTGAACCCGACATAGGATCAAGCAGTGTAAAATGACTTGTATCCTGCCTGTAATATTTTTTTGTATCGAGGATATATTTCAATATAGCCTCAACGACTTTCGGAGAGCAGTTTCCACGCCATTTACTGCTGCCGCCCTCGCCACGTTCGGGATAAGCAATAAATGAGGTCAGTTCCTTGCCGCAGCGACTGCACAAATCCTGTACGCCTAAACTTTGTACTATTTTCTGCCATTCTTCTCCGAACTCTGCACGAAGAAGCTGAATGGCTTTTTCCATTTTATCCATGAATATCTTCCTTTTCAAATAATTTTTCAATCTTTGCAAGGCAGTCGGCAAACGCTTTCAAATAAGCCGTATAATTCCTATACCTACGCATATCTATGAATTTTTTACTGTCGATAGCTCTTTCAAGACATTTCGCATAATTGATAACTGTATCATAGCATACAGCTTTTTTCTGTTCATCCGTCAGCTTGTCAGCGTATGAAATCAGTTTTTGATAATCTTTGTTTTCCCTAAAAATTTCCTTTACTTTCAAGGCATCTTCGAGAATTTTATCTGTTTCTGCCATATAGTCGCTTTCAACTTTGGGCGGCACTTCCCTGTAATAGACTTCCGGCAGAAAACAACCGTATTCTTCACTTATTTCCTGCATCTGACGCTTGTAATAAATAATATGGTTACGCACCAAATTCAGATTAACACCGTCAGCCCAAAACGGATCACTTCCACCGCCGTTATAAATACATTTCCAACTGTCATAGCTTTCCTGACATGAAACCGTCAGTTCATTTATCAAAGCTATCGGACTTTTCGTTTTTGTATGTGCCATTCTTTTCCCTCCATAAACAAAAACAGAGAGCAAAGCAATTTTGCTTTCTCTCTGTTCATATTATTCATCTTCTTAAACTTGTAATATCTCTTTGGAAGATGTATCATCTTTTTGAATTGTAACGGCATCAGCTTACAGGATAAGGCAAACCTTTTGAAACAGCGATTTCCTTTATTCTTTCGATAGAAAATTTGGTTACTTTTGAGATTTCCTCCAAAGATAACTTTCCAAGTGACAACAAACCAACAGTAGTATCAATTTTGTTTTCTTCTATACCTTCACTTATGCCTTCGTTTCTACCTTC
>ONIF01000286.1 GCA_900317795.1 uncultured Eubacteriales bacterium
TCAAACAGCTTTTCCTTTTCGGCAAGCTGTTTTTTGGCATCATTCAGCTTTTGTTCGGCATCATCAAGCTCTTTCTGAGCCTTGTTCCATTCTTTGTCAAGTTCGGACTGCTTTTCGTCAAGTTCGTCTTTAACTTCACTGTATTTTTTATCCGATTCATCTTTTAAAAGCCTTGCAGGGGCATAGGCATAGCCGAAATCCGTATTTGAGCCAAATGAATTGTCCGTAGGCTGTACAGAAAGCGTTTCAGGCATGGAAATGATGCCCGATA
Organism: uncultured Eubacteriales bacterium; assembly: GCA_900317795.1. GTDB lineage: Bacteria > Bacillota > Clostridia > Oscillospirales > Acutalibacteraceae > UBA1213. The sequence continues at coordinate 272 of ONIF01000286.1, forward strand.
CAAAATATTCCCTGTATTCCTTGTCAACTTTAAAGCTGAGAGTATCGCCTGCTTTAATGCCGTTGTCGTGTGCAAAATTGCACTCTATGAAAACATCATCTTTGCCGTTGCTGTCAGCCTGTGACCAGAAGTGAAATTTTTGTATGTCATCGGGATTGTATGAAAAAACTCTGACGGATAAATAACGCCCCTCTTTGCTTTTGATATAGGTATCTCCGCAAAGTCGGGCATTTATCTCCGAAACAGACTGCAATTCTTTGAGCTTGTCAATATTTTTACGGTTTGTTACATCTGTTGTAATGACAGCATGAGGATAACGGTAATTTTCCACATAATCATTAAGAGATGTTTCAAGTGAAACGTATGCACTTGAAAGACCTGTCATAATGCCGCAGCCCATAGCCGATACGAGCATAATGGAAATCAGCAGTTTCAGATATTTTTTGATAACGGGAAACAACATTCTTTTCATAGGCTTACCACTCAATGCTTTCCGCTGAAACGGGATTTTGATTTATGATAACATCTGTAATTTTGCCGTTTCGCATTTTGATGATACGGTCGGACATTTTGCCGATTTCCTGAGTATGCGTGACGATAACAACGGTTTTGCCATGTTTGCGGACAAGTTTTTCCAGTTCAACTAAAATCTGTTTTCCCGTTTCGTAGTCCAATGCACCTGTCGGTTCATCGCAAAGCAAAAGCTGCGGATTTTTTGCCAAAGCCCTTGCAATAGAAATTCTCTGCTGCTGACCGCCCGAAAGCTGTGAGGGATAATTGTTCATTTTTGCTTTCAGCCCCACCATATCAAAGACTTCTTCAATGATATGCGGATTGTGAGCGGTGTCGGCTGTCATGGCAATATTTTCCTTTGTTGTAAGTTCGGCTATCAAGTTGAACGACTGAAAGACAAATCCGATATTTTTTCTTCTGTAATCCGTCAAAGCCCTGTCATTCATCTTGCAGAGGTCTTTTCCGCTGACGATAATTTTGCCCCTGTCAGGCTTGTCCATACCGCCCAGAGAATTTAAAAGAGTACTTTTACCGCTGCCCGAACTGCCTAAAATTGTCAGAAGTTCACCATCAAATATCTGTAAAGAAACATCTGCAAGAGCGTCAACTCTTGCCTCGCCCTTGCCGTAGGATTTCCAGAGATTTTGTGCGTCCAAAAGAACTTTTTTTGTACTTTCCAAAAGCACCGCCTCCTTATTTTATTTTTTTGACCTTTCCGGGTTCATCGAGAGAAAATTCATACATATCATTGTAATTCATTCCCGAACACATTTTCATAGTTTTCTTTGTGCAGTTATATACACTGCTCCACACGGTGATGACCATGTGAGGCATCCATTTATGATGATAATTCAGCGTGCAGTTTTCCAATAATTTCATTGCATCTTCTTCCGAAATTTTATGCTCACATTCACACAATTTATCATCAATTCTCTTGTACCTGTCACGTCCCATTTCCTTGCGGTTGTCACCGCCCTCTGTGAGAAAATAGTTTGTGAGTTTGAGGTTTTCGCCTTGATAGTTCTGACGTATGATGTGCATTTCATTGTTGACATACTCAACTATGGCACTGTTGCCCTCTGCATCGGCAAACTGATAATGATAATTGGCAAAAATCAAATCTCTCATATCATATTGTTTCAGAAGTGCAATGGCTTCGTCTACATTTTGGCATTTGTCTAAAATTGCCCTTATCGCAATAGGAGTTGTGATAGACTTTTTGCCTGTTTTCTGTTTGGTAGGCTTGGTTTTTATTTCGAGTATGGCTGCCGCAAGACCTTTTTCATTCACACCGTCCATACAGCAGTAAGGTGCTCCCATCATGCGTATATGGTCTTTCAGTTTTTTGGGGTTCTGCCATTTCTTTCCGTAAAGCAGAAATGTTCCGAGCGTGACTGTCATGCTTTTATAGCCGTTTTCGGGAGCTGTCCATACTACAAAGCACAATGAATCTTTATAGTCGAAATTCCTGCCGAAAATAACATCGTTTTCGGGATTTCTCGTATTGAAACTCGAACAGCCGAAATCCTTTACAAACGGATTTAAAAATACCTGCTTTGAATGGATATATTTTTGTGCAAACCTAATGATACCCAGCATACCCGAAACACCCTTTTCAAGCAGTTCATCAAGACCGTATGAACCTTTGTAAACAAGTGTCCATATATTTTCATCAACCTGCTTTACAGTTGCAAGCGTTTCTTTTATAGCCTTTTTTCTTTCCATAACATCCTCCGTTTAATTGTAATAGTGTTCGGTGCGGCTCTTGAAAAAATCAAGTTTTTCTTTGGTATCAATAAAACGCACTGTCTTGACTTGATTTTCCGAAGCACCGTTTTTTATTTTCCATTTGCGGTATTCCGCATAAGTACCTTTTTTGACGCTGCATACAAATGAGTTGGAACATTCGCCTATTTTCAGCATTCTGCCGTATTCGGCATTTACTTTTGTAAGTTCCTCGTCAAAAAATTCCCTGACTTCACTTTCCATATTTTCGGGGATATCCTTGTCAAATTCAATGAATGCCACGATTCGCCAAGGGGTAAAGTCCGTATCTGTATAAAGACTGTAATCCGAAATGGAAACGCCTATTCGTTTCTGGAAATTTTTGATGGCAGTCGTGATGTGCTCAATGGTCAATTTAACACCCGTTATATTGATAAGTTGTTCTTTTCTGTATGCAAACTGTATGAGAGGGGTTTTGTTGTGATAGCCCGTTACCCTGATAACATCTTTGATACGGTATCTGTACAGTCCCGAACGGTTCGTTATGATAACCTCATACAG
>ONIF01000287.1 GCA_900317795.1 uncultured Eubacteriales bacterium
TACCGATTTCTTCAATCTTATACTTTGTATTGACAGGGATACCGCTAATCACAACTTGACCGGTTGTACTATTAGCACTCACTATAACAGGAACAGACGTTTGTATCTGTCTGTTAGTGGTTACAGCACCACCCGAACCTCTGACATCTTCCAAAGCAATTCCGCCGACATCATCAAAAGTCACTTTAAATGTAAATGTAACCGGGTTTCCTGTATCTGAGGGTTTTCGATCGGTTATCGTTTTGTTGATAGTAAGGTCAGCCGTCCGCATTGTATTGCTAAAGACGATTGCATCAGGGTTTTGGGTTGTCCCTCGAAAGTCAAAACTGCTGTTATTATCGACACCGGCACTGGTAGAGGTTGTCTTAGTCGCTCGTACAGGACGTGAACTTGTGCTTGTTGTAGTAACAGGTCCATACCCGCTTTTGGGAGCTGTCGCTGTACCGCTCTTCTTGGCAAGTGTCCATGTAGTTGTAAACAAATCGCTTGATCCGGTAAGTGCCGTGCCTTTTATGTAAAATGTATTGCTCTGTGTCAGATTGATATTATAGTTATACGATTTTATAAAGTCATTGATATAAGTAAGTTTTTTTTTGTTTCTTACACGGGCTTTATAAGTAGTACTACCTTCTTCATTAGTGAAAGGCTTTGTATCATCATTACCAGATATCAAGTACTTTGCCGGTGTGCGACCGGGATAATCCTGCTTTTCAAGCAACTTACTGAAATCAGTATTAGCATCTTGGTCTTTTGTCGGTTGGCTGAACTGTATATTCATTTCGGCTTCTATGGCAGCCAGATTTGCTTTAACGGTTGCGTCACCGGTGTTTTCACCTACAAATATGTCATTAACACCGCTTGTATCAATACTCTGCTGAACGGTAAAGGAGCGGTTTTCTACTACGGGCAGGTTGTACATTATTTCCATGTTGGAGTCAAACAGTCCACGCTCAACATAGAATATCTCCATTACATGCTCGCCCTTTGCACAAAGAGCGTCTGACAAAGTGGTTACACCAGTTCCTGAATTGTTAATGGAAGTAAAGGTTGACAAATTAGTGCCGGATATAGTGGCATTTTGCGTAAAATATCCATACACTTTGTCGCTGTCTTTAGTGCCAGAAGGTGCCGTCTGACCGGTACTTAAATATGTTTTGGTGGTGTTATCGCTACTTTTTACTTGGCTTACCCACGATTTTTTTTGTTGAAAGTTGATTTCACCCTGAACTTTGCCGTGGTCACCACCTATATCCAATACAAGCTGACCGTCAACATAAACAACCAAATCATCATCACCGCTGAATGTAAAAGTAATGGGTGTATCCTTTGAATTATCAGTTGTACCATACACAGTACCTGCATTATTCGTCAATTTAAACGGTATGGTCATATACACACCAAAATTGTAGTTTGCTCTGTCGAAACGGAGTCTATAATCCATCAAATTATTTAAATCACCAAGTGTAGTACTTGTTGTTGTATCACCGCCAACATAAAAATCACTTTTGTCGTTAAACGGGAAAAAACCATAGGTCGTAGTAAGTTGAGAAAGCGTTTTGTCACCTTTGATTACATCGTAATCATTTCCGCTGAAATTATAAATACCTTGTTCTGTTTCTTTAAGATAGTATTTACCAGCACCATTGTTATCTTTGGAAAGTCTTAAAGCGTGCTTTGGATTTTCGCTGTTGATATAATAATAATTACATTTAGCCCATTGTGTACCGTTTATGGTTCTTTGTACCTCCTGATTCCAGAACGGAAAATCTACATCATAAGAAGCACCTATCATTTTTCCTGTGGAGTTATGCGTACTTCCGCTGCCCGCCGAAAGCCAAGTACTATCAAACCATACAGCATTTTTATCGCCTGCCGCCGACAATTTTAATCTTTTAGCATTTTCAACATTTGTTTTGTCTTTGTCGTAATTCCCTATTGTACTTGCATACAAGCCTGTTGTTGCAGCATCGCTGATTGCTTTGTCAGTAACTAAACGAGCATTTTCATTTCTTCTCATCGAGTTATTATTATGATACAATTGTTTATAGTCATTATTATAATTCAAACTCCATTGTTTGTTATTAAAAATACTGAAAAAATAACCACCCTGTTCATCGTGAATATCACCAAAATACAAAGGCTGTGAATAGCTGCTGGTATAATAATTACTCAATGCCGTATCAAAAGTAAGCAAAGGCATACGCCTGTAAGGGTCTTCCCAACTGCTGTACGCACTTGTTATAGCGGTTCTTTTAGTTCCGTTCAAAAGTTCATAATCTGAAAAATAATCATACATTGTTGCCTTTACATAATGACGGTCAGCTTTTTGTGTAAATGTTCCCGCAGTTTTATTTACATTTGTATCTGCGGTTAAAGTATTACTAAATTGCCCATTACTTAATGCACGATAAGTCAACTCCTCATAAGGAAACGAAGCTACTATAGACTTATTCGCTGTGTCGTCCCAACCTTTGCTGTAATACAGGTATCCATTGTGTATATCATCACCTGTAATGTCAAGAGTTTGCCAGCCATCCCAACCTGATTTTGTAAAAATGATACCTGCTATATCTTCAAGCGACCAACCAGGAGTATATGTATAAATATCATATCCGTATTGGTTCTTGCTATTTGAAATCTTCGTCATTGTATCTGGATTCTCATAGCGAGTACCGTCCTTTTTCCAAATATATATATATGGCGTAGCATCTTTATGAGTAGAATTTGTCGAAAGATTACCAATCTGAAAAGTAAAATATATTGTGAGCGTTGTAGCATGAACTGGCAAAGCTGTCAACGGTATAACCCCAACCAAAAGCATGACCGCCACCAACAGCGACAACAACCCCCTGAACCTCTTGTGCAGCTTTATTTTCATAATAATTCCCCCTGAATAGTAAAATTTGCCTAAAATATATACTGCCCGATAATAAAATCTATAAAATCATTATATTTTTTTTCGCTCTCTTTGTCAATACCTATTTTATATAAATAACAGGGCGGTTTTTTGTAGCAATACAAAATGCCGTTTTCAAGAAGAAGTTTTTCTGCTGCTTCATTATCTGCCACTCTCAATACAACCGATGCCTGTTTTTTGGCTACTGCTATGAATGCGTACATATACTCGATATTGATATTATTTCTTGCCAGCACATTCACGACTTTTGCCAAAGCTCCCGGCTCGTCGGGTATCGACACCCCTACCACCTTTGTAATCGACACGAAACAGCCCGATGATTCAAGAGCCTGTTTTGCCTTTTCGGGTTCGGTCACGATAAGGCGGAATATGCCGAAATCCTGCGTATCCGCTACGCTCATTGCACGTATATCTATGCCTGCATTTGCAATAGCGTCTGTAATTGTGACTAACTTTCCCTCTTTGTTTTCAACGAAGATTGACAACTGTTTTACTGCCATTTGTAAAACCTCCTTTATAAATTGCAATTATGCATTATGAATTATATGGTTATTCCGTAACGTCTGCGGTTATCTATGACACGCACAGCCTTACCCTCTGAACGTGCAATCGTCTTAGGTGCAACAAGGTGCAGTTTCGGATTGATACCCAGCATGGCTTTCATAGCGTCCTGCAATTCCTTTTCTTTCTTAGTGATGTACTTCGGACTGTCGGAGAAGTCCTCCTCGCCCATTTCTACATATACATCAAATGTATCGGAGTTGTTCACCCTGTCAAGCACTATCTGATAATTCGGTGCATAGCCGTTATTGAGAAGTACAGCTTCAATCTGGCTTGGGAATACATTCACGCCTTTAATAATCATCATGTCATCAGAACGTCCCATAGGTTTCGCCATTTTAATGAAAGTTCTTCCGCATGAACATTTTTCTCTTGTGAGTACACATATATCTCTTGTTCTGTATCTCAGCAAGGGGAATGCCTCTTTGTCAAGAGATGTGAATACCAATTCGCCCTTTGTGCCTTCGGGCAGAACTTCACCTGTATTCGGGTCAATGATTTCGGCAATAAAATGATCCTCATTGATATGCATACCGTTCTGTTCACAGCACTCAAATGCAACTCCCGGACCGCTTATCTCTGTCAAGCCGTATATATCATAGGCTTTTATGCCGAGAGATTTTTCTATATCCCTACGCATTTCCTCTGTCCAAGGTTCTGCACCGAAAATACCTGCTTTGAGTTTGTTATCTTCGGGCTTGTAACCTCTCTCTTTGAGAGATTCACCCAAATAAGCCGCATAAGACGGTGTACAGCAGAGTATAGTTGAATTCAAGTCCATCATAAACTGAATTTGTCTGTCAGTATTGCCGCTTGACATAGGAAGCGTAAGAGAGCCGACTTTATGAGAACCGCCATGCAAACCCGAACCGCCTGTAAACAAGCCGTAACCGTAGCATACCTGGCAAACATCTTCATTTGTGCCGCCTGCCGCTGTAATCGCCCTTGCACAGCAGTCCTCCCACAAGTCGATATCATGCTGAGTATAAAAAGCAACTACACGCTTTCCCGTTGTGCCTGATGTAGAGTGTATTCTCACACAGTTTTTCAAATCCGTTGCAAGAAGTCCATAGGGATATGCCTCACGCAAATCATCTTTTTTCAGAAAAGGCAGTTTATGCAAGTCAGCCGTACTTTTTATATCTTCGGGCTTTACTCCCTTTTCGTCCATCAAATCACGATAATACTTTACATTGTCATATACATATTTTACCTGTTTTACCAATTTTTCGTC
>ONIF01000102.1 GCA_900317795.1 uncultured Eubacteriales bacterium
TTAAGGGAACGGAATGTTTCGGCAAGTTCCCTTACTTCATCAGCGGAGAAAGTCTGTTCTTCACCGCTGAAAAGACGTTTTTCAATGTTCATTTTGTCCATTCCTTTCGGGTTGAAATTTTTGATAACGCCTGCATTTTTCTGAGCAGGCACGGCAACGAATGACCATTCATACGCATCTGTGGGGTTGTCAAGAGTGACAAAACAGAGCTTATTGGAATAATATTTGCCCTTTGAGTGAGAGCAGAGAGCAATTTCATTTCCGCATATCGAGCAGATACGTTTTTTCACGGAACAGCCGATACTGACTTCTTTTTTAATACCGCTTTCAAGAGATGTAATGAAACCTTTCTCGGATTTCGGCACATATGCACGGGCAAAAAGACGTTTATAAGGCTTGCCGTCAGAAGTGAATTTGTCGGGGACAAATTCAGCTTTGCATGAAAATATGCGGGCGGTCTGATTTGACGATTTGGGATTGTGGTCTGCAATACCCGTCACACCGTCAAAGAGTTTTGCCAATTCATCAAGAGCGTTGTCGGAAAAGCGTTCAAAATCACGGTCAATGTCGTTGTCGCAGAGTATGACTGAAAATGCATAAACATCATTTTCAGTGAGAGGGGTTCTTGTATGCTTGTTGATAAGTTCCAATTCGCCCTCACGAATGTCGTTTTTATTCAAAATATCAGTCCTTTCTGAAAGAGTTTTCCAATTTCTGAGCCTGTGCATTAAGAAGTCTTGCACGGGCAAGTTCCACTTCATCTTGTAAATTGATGTTATCCCAGACAATTTCAAAATCCGTTTGAATGCCGTTGAGCCTAAAATAAATATCACAAATTTTTCGGATAGTCGAGTTGAGAATACAGCGGTAATATTCAAGTTCACTTGTCAAAATATCCGCTTGTTGAGTGGACATTCTTTCCGTAGTGGACCATGAAAAACCGAGTAAAAACGGTGGTATAGAAAGTTTTGCAACAATTTGTTCCAAAAGCTGACGTACAGGGATATTGCTGTCGGGAATTTGATTTTCCGCACCAATGACTTTAATGCTGACATCACCGACAGTAATGAAGTCTTTAGGCGAAGTGCTTTTCATAGCCTTGCTCCATTCTTCTGCAATGGTCTTTGCACGGTCTTTTGAAAAGGCACGTTCATTTTCATTAGGCTTGTAGGAAACGGCAAAACGCACATTTCCAACTCTGTCCCAATTTGTGCCGACAGCGGTAAATATCTTCATCAGAATGTCGCCGATAAAGGGCAAGCTCTTTAAAATGGACGTGCCGTAAATATGGCTTGGTTCAGGCATTATGGAATTACAGAGGACAAGTGACGGATATTTCACGGGAGAAAGAGAGCCGTCAGAATTTTGAGTGCATATTTTAATATCAAGGGGATTTCCGTCAGAAATAAGCTGAACATCATCAAGAGAGGCATTGTAAAGGGCGGAAATATGTTTGTGTTTTCTGTCGAGAACAATTTCCCCGACAGCCGTGCCATAGACAAGCATTTGTTCAAGATAGCAGGAAAGGAAGCTTGAAATACCTGTTTCACAGGCGTTCACACGGATATTTTTCAAGAATTTGTTAATTTCCGTATCGAGCGTATCAGAGCCTGTTTTAATTTCAAAGTCACCCATAAGACGAATAATTTTGTAAATAGCGGCATCAATCACGGGAACGGTATCTTTAAGGGTTTTATAGAGATTTCTTTCACAGACGGAAGAACCCGACATACAAGAGAGATTTGAGTGAAAGCCGTCAGCGGAAAAAGTCTGTATATCGGTATCAGGCTTTTTTCTGCTGAGGAAGTCAAAGAGAGCCAATATATCACCTCCAAAAATTTTTTATCTGTCAGACGCAAATACAAAGAAATCATCAGTTTCTTCATTCATTACGGTAGTGACAAAATAACGTATATCGTCCATCGCATGGTCGTTTTCTTTGACGGGAGTATCTTTGCCGCCCGTATCCCAGCGGTAAAGACCGAATTCATTGATACTGTCACGGCAGTTTCTGCAAATTTTGATTTTGCCTTGTTTAAGGGCGGTGCTTGTCTGGCGAATGCCGTCAAGAACGTTGTTTTTTGCAGGCTTTACGGTATATTTGCCATGCCGTCTGATAACTTCAATAAAGCTTGCGGCAGACGGGTCAACAACGACAGTTGAAATATTTCTGTTATTGATGAGCCTGCAAAGACCTGTATAATGTTCTTCATCAGTGCGTGACGAGCCTTCGACACGGGAGTTATAGTAATATTCATCAATTCTGTACCAAGTATCGCCAAGCCGCCCCCATAAGCCGAAAGAGGCAGGATTGACAGTACCGTAGTCGCAGGAAACGGCAAATTCGGAAAAATTGCCTTCGGGAACGTCACACAGCATTTTATCGTCAGACATAAAGGGATAAACAAGTCCCTCAGTAGCCACCCATTTGCCTAAAACAAAGCGGTCGTAAAAACTGCCCGAATAGAGAGTTTTATAGCGTTCACGGATTTTTTTTGAAAGAGAGGGATTGTCGTTCATGGTGAAATGGAGATAATAAGCATTTTTTTCTTTAGTTTTTTTAATCCACTCACGGTGAAACCAATGTTGAGGGTATTCGGGGTTGCAGTTAAACCAGAGTTTGGAATTTTCGACAGAACATCTTGCAATCGCCTGTTCAACGAAAGAACGGGGCATTAAAGCGACTTCATCAAAGAGTACGCCCGATAAAGTCATACCTTGAATGAGAGCGGCAGAGCTTTCATCACGCCCGCCAAAGAGATAAAAAGTATTTTTTCTGTCGTTGAGGGAAACCTCAAAGAGATTGGAAGCGATTTTTTCATTGACATCAAAGCCAATATCACGCAGGGCATTGAGTAAAGGCACAGCGACATTTCTTTTAACGGACTTTATGGTTTTTCCGCAAATGGCAAAGGAATGGTTATCGAACGCAAACATCGCCCAAGAAATAAAAGAAACGCTCATGCAAAGCGTTTTGCCGCTTCTGACAGCCCCGTCACATATAATCGCATCAAATTTTGCAGAGGGACGGGAGGGTGACCACCAACTTAAAACATCAAGCTGTTTTTTTGAAAAGGGAACGAAATTCATTGAAAATCATCACCGTCACTTTGGGAATTTTTCAAGCCGCCAAGAATGGCATTGTAAAAGTCGGAAGTACTGCTTTTATCGGGCTTGTTGAGAAGCTCCAATTTTTCGAGAGCTTTCAGACGGTCAAAAAATTTGATTTCCATACAGTTTTCCTTAGGTCGCTTAATTTCGGCTACGTTAAAAAGGTCATAGCTTTCAAGATTGTCAAAGCTGTCTGCAAACATGAGTTTCACAGCGTCGGCAACGTTTCCGAAAGCAAGCCTTTCATAGCCCGAAACGGCTTTTTGGGAAAGGTACTGCCCATTCTGCTTATACAGAGAATTCATATATTCCGCAATATCCTCACGGATAAGCAAAAGAGAGCCGTCTTTTTGGGGATTGGCATAGCCTGCAAGCCTTGCAGATTCTTCGGGATTGCCGTTTTGTGCATAGAACACACAAAACAATTTTTCTTTTGAGGTAAGATTTTTTTTATTGATTTGAAAAACCTCCTTTCACCCATGCACCGAAAAACAAAAAAAATCAACCTGCTGAGGTTGAATTGCAGAAAAAATTTTTGAAGTTTGTAAAAAAAGACAAAAAAATAACAGGCAACACGAAGTCACCTGTCAAAAAGTCACAAATACGGGTGCAGGGAGTTTACTCCCTGCCGAGGTCAAGGGCGAGCAGCCCTTGTGGGGTTTGGGGCAAAGCCCCAACAAATCAGACTTGCCAAAGGGAGTTGTATCCGTATTCAAAGTGAGAGCCGAAGCAGATACGGTTAAAATTTCCGCTCAGACCTCCGAAATTATATATAGCGTCGGAAATGCTTTCGGTAGTAAGGATTCTGAAAGGGACATACTGTTCCTCGGGGATAGAAATATTGCCGAGAATACGCATAGCATAGTCAACCATGCCGTAAGCAGTCCACTCATAGCTTTGAGCGACAAGCATTTCAATATTTCCGTATCTTGCACTGTCAAAAGCTTCATCGGAACCGCCCGTAGAAATAACGGGTATTTTCAGTCCGAGCAGTTCAACGGCATTCAAAGCACTTTCTATCATTCTGTCGTCAAATACGACTATATAATTTAATTTTGTATCTTTCTTCAAAGCATCTCTTATCTTGCCAGTAAGGGTATCGCCGTTTTCATTAAGCATAGCACTCACACCCGTGCAGTAACCCGTAACGCCCGAAACATATTTTTCAAATTCATCTTTAAAGCCAAGAGCAATACTGTTTGACAATGCGGAGTCTGTGCAGTTGACAGCAAGTGCATTAACATTGCCTTTGGTTTTGATAATAGTCCAGTCGGCAAGATACTTTCCGATACTCGAATAGTCAACGGGCATAGTATAGTCTGCAAAATGGTCATTCTGCCCTGCATTGACAGAGCCTGCCGAAATGACTTCAATACCGTTTGCCTGAGCATATTCTATATTGGTAGAAAACTTATCTTTATCAATGTCACCGAACATGATGATAATATCCGCCTTGCCGTTGACGGCATTGTTAAGGGCGGTATTGATAGAAGATTCCGAGCCGTCGGTTTTTGCAACGATATATTTTGAAAAGCCTGCGGATTCTGCGGCAGCCTTAAACTGTTCCGCAACAAGCTGCGTATAAGAAAGATTAAGGTTATCGGGTATGAGAGTGACAGTTTTACCGCTTGAAACGGATTTTGCATTAAAAGAGGAGCCTTCGGAATTGAACACGGGCATATTCTGATAAGATGAAACAGCCGCACTCATTTCCTCTATTTGCTGAGAGGTAACAGCCTTTTCAGCGGAGTTGCTTTTTTCCCAGCTTATCTGAGAGCTTTCCTGAGGCTTTGAGATGACAATGGAAGACTCTATAACGCTTTCGGGTTCGGAAGCGGTGCTTTCAGCAGTCGAGGGAGTGCCGTTGTCACAAGCGGACAACGATAAAACCGATAATATAACAGCCGTCAGAGTAACAGCCGAAACAAATTTTTTCATAATTTCCTCCAAAAAGATACATAAATGTATTTAATCCAACGCTTTAATTATACTTTTGGTTTAAAAGAATGTCAACAAGTATTTTTGACGTAATTGCCAAAACAAAAGATTATTTTTTATAGAATATGCTAATGATAAGTTTTAGGAAAAGCAGGGCATTTTATGCATTGCAGGGTGAACAGGATTTTGACGGGGGGTATATCATAAGTAAGGGAATTTCTGCATAAAGATTGAAAGACAGTTTTCGTGGGAGGAAAAATATATGAAAGTAAAAAAGTTTTTTCTTTCGGTCATATCGGGAATGCTCATATTGACGGCTATGGTATGTGCAGGGGTGAGGATAGTGCAAACGAATATAAAGCCCGCATTTGAGATGCTGGCGGCAGAAATGGCATTTCCGACGGGAAATGCGGAGTATTCCGAAAAAGAGCCCGAACTGTCCGAGCCGCCCGTTGAAGAAAGCAAGGCAGTCACTGTTGAAAGTTCGGAAATATCCTCTCCCGAAGAAAGCAAGACGGAAATAAAAGAAGTAAAAAAGGAGGAGTTTGAAATATCCGAGCCTGACGAAAGCGAGATAGAGGAATATGAAAGAAATCACGAGGGAGAAGAAGAATATCCCGTGTATGAGTTCACGATAACGCAGGGAAATACAAGTTATAAAAGCGTGCAGATGAAAAACACATCATCAACGGATATAGATATAAAAACGGAGCTTGAAAGCAGGCTTGGATTTGAAATGGAGGACACCGACAAACCGCAGGTACTTATATATCACACTCACACATCGGAAAGTTTTTTAAAATACGACACGGGATATTTTTATGAAAGTTTCTATCCGAGAACGACCGATACAACCCAAAATGTATGTGCGGTAGGTGAAGAAATTGCCAAACAGCTTAATAAAGCGGGGATAAAGACGATACATGATACAACTTTGCATGATTATCCGAGTTATAACGGTGCATACGACAGGAGTTATGCAACGGTAAGTGAATATATCAAGAAATACCCGACCATAAAGGTGACGCTGGACATACACCGTGACGGCATAGGCACGGATACGCAAAAAAGCAAACCCGTATTCACCGTTGACGGAAAGAAAGCTGCACAAATTATGATATTATCGGGATATAACTATGACGGCAGCGAGGAATTCAGGGATTGGGAATATAATTTACGGTTTGCACTGCAGATACAGAAAACCGCAGCAGAAACTTATCCGAACATGGTAAGACCGCTTAATTTTTCGGATTTCATGTATAACATGAATATCAATACAGGTTCTCTGCTGATAGAGGTAGGGGCAGAGTCAAATACACTGGAAGAAGTGAGATATTCGGGGTATTTGCTTGGAAAAGTGCTTACAGAGGTGCTGAAAAAAAATTATCCGTCAAAATAATGCTGTATTCTTTAAGAAAGATGTGATATAATAGAGGTACTATAAAGAATGGCGGTGTATGTAGATGAAAGCGGTGAAATTTGTATGTATCATATTGTCGTCAATGCTGATATTTTGCATGAGTGTCAATGTATATGCAGATGAGGAGGACTATGAAGACACAGACAACAACGAAGAATACTATTATGAAGAATATGAAGATGATTATGATGATGAATATGAAGAAGAATATAGTTATGAGGAGAGTGAGGAATACATAGAGGAAAGTTATGAAGAATATTATTATGAAGAAGAAACGGTATCGGAAATAAGTCAGGAAATTGTTGCAGAAGTAAGCGAAGAAATCAGTCAGGAAGCTGTTGAAGAAGTCATTGAAGAAATAAGCGAAACGGTGATAGAAGAAATTTCGCCTGCTGCCGATAACAGTACGGAACAATCGGAAGTCAGCGAAAAGAAGAAAGAGGAAAAAAGCCTTGTAAGCGAAATATCGGAGATAAAGGAAGAAGTATCGGAA
>ONIF01000384.1 GCA_900317795.1 uncultured Eubacteriales bacterium
CAAGTCTGTGTGCCATATTTTTTTTTTTTTTATTAATCACAACTGCACATTGCACATTGCTAATTGCACATTTAATTCAGTTCGTCAACGAGTTTCTGGAGGGCTGCAAGTGCCTCATCAGGCAATTTGTCATAACCGCCCTTTTTCTCTGCAAAGCCCTTTACAGCGTTTACACGGTTAATCATTGCATTCTTGAGAGCTGTTTTATAGTCAGCGTCATTCATATCGGGTTCAAAGCCGTCCCATTTGAGTATTTCGATATCTTCAAACGGTCCCCATTTTTCAAAGTTTGCTCTGCCCTCTACGATTGCTTCGAGTACGCCGAGTGTATCTTCTTTCTTGACTTTCTTGCCCATGAAGTCACCTGTATTTACGATATAGCAAGCAACATCTTTTTCTTCAACAAGCTTCTTGAACTTAACATAGTCATTTACAAGAGGATATGTTCTGAACGGGTTTGCATAAGGAACGATACGGAGTGCATTCATGTCTGTACCTGCTGCAACACGTTCTGCAGTAGATGTCTTTGTAGCAAGGGTTGCACCCATTACGGAAGCAAGTGCCGCACCTTTCAGCTTTACGCAAGGCGGGATTGTCGGGTCTTTCATTATCCAAATGATAGAGTTTACAGGTGAAGAAATCTTGTCAACTCTGTTCGGTGACCACAATTTTGACTTGATTGCACGACCATTGCCGTTTCTAATATCTTCTGTTACAAGCTGGATTTTGCCATCTTCATCTTTTGTGCATGAGCAGTTCTGTACGCTCAAAAGATATTTATTATCGGGGCAGCCTGTCGGATAGTCGGCTGTTTTATCAAAATATGACGGTTCAAGTGCGATTGATGCACAAGTATCGGAATTGATAATAAATGCGTCATCATGGAGAACTGTAATATTGGGATATTTGCCGTCATGCTTTGCGTGTGTAAGAGTAGATTTGCCCGAGCCTGAAAGTCCGAATACAGATGCAACATATTTGCTGCCGTCTGCAAGAGTATATTCTTTCTGACCACCGTGGCATGAAGCATAACCGTTGCGGTTTGCAATAGCCCATGCGATTGTAAGAGTACCTTTCTTATGCTCGCCAAAGTATTTCATGCCGAGAATAGCGGCACAGTTATTATCTGTATCGAAATAGCAGCAAGTCAAATCGTCACTCAAACAGCTGTAATCAACATCGGGTGACGGTGTGGGAGTCCACTGAGGGTCGGAGAAAATATATATATCGGGTTCATTGCCGTTTCCAACGGGCTGGGACTCTTTATACATCTTTGCATAAGTGTCGTTGATATACTGGAAATTCAACAGCCAGTTGTACATGAGCATTTCTTCTCCCTCGGGAATGAGAAGATGTGCTTTTACCATGAATTCGGGGTCAAGTCCGATATACGCTGTTGCATGATAGAGCTTTTTAAAACGTGTTTTATATACAGCGTCCATTACAACTTTATCAAGTTTGGTATCATCTACACCGGGTTCGCCCTTGATACGTCTTGCAGCGGCATATCTGCCTGTTACTGCACCGTCATTGAAAAGAAGTACATTGGCACCCTCGGGAAGTCCTACTTCCTCGGGCTTGTAGATGGGCATATCCGTTACGATTGCACCGGGTGTCTTTTTTGCAAGGTTATAAGCCTCTGCAAGAGATGCAACTTCTACAACGTTGTTTCCATAGAATGCACCCTCGATAATGGAACGTGTCTTTGAAAATCCTACTTTTCCTTTTCCTATCTCAGATATAGGATAATATGCTTTTGTTGACATAGCTTTAAAGCCTCCTATTTTTAATTAGCAATTAGCAATTAGCAATGTGCAATTACTAATTTACTGTCTAACTGTAATTTTACCGCCATAACTGCTTTTTGTCAAGATACATTAAGCCATTTTTTCCTTTCCTACATTTAAAATGCAATTTTACTTATCTTTTTATGCAAAAAATATCTTTTTTATCCGTAACAGCTACTGCAATTTGCAAATTTATGTTTTTTGTAATTCATTCTTTCTGATTTTACGCCCGTACAGCCATATCCCCACAAAGACAAGTACAACACACATCAATGTAAAAGTTACTCCGAAAAATTTGTAATGATAATGCACATTTATCGAACCATATAAATAATATTCGACAGCTTGAGCATAAAGTGTTCCACAAAAATAGTGCGATTTTTCATACTTCCAAAAGATACTTTCAAAGCGTTTTTCCGAACCGGCATAATATATATCTGTCAGATTATCACAATCATAGATTGCGTCTATGTGAAATTTTGTTGCACTCAAAGGAATATGTATTTCTTTTAATGCATTACAATAATTGAAAGCACCGGCATATACCGTTTTAACGCCATCAGCAATTTTGATGCTCTT
>ONIF01000336.1 GCA_900317795.1 uncultured Eubacteriales bacterium
ATCTCAAAGCAAAAAGTTTGAAGATGTACAGAGAAAAAATATGTTCAGTCAGTTTGTGTCAGAACATCATCTATGACAGATTACAGAAACGAAAATAACGGATTCGTCAATTTGGATTTTACGTGACATTAAGAATTTCTGAAAATTTCCCAAATGGCAGGGAGTAAAAAATTTGACCTCCGTAGGAGGTCGCAAGCTCAGATTTTGTACACCCGGTAGGTGTACAAATCGGCTTGGTGGTGAAATGTTCCCACTCCCTTTTTTAATTTTCAAAATCGTTACACTCACAAAAACATAGATTTCAAATTTCAGAATAATGGAAAATCTTTAAACGCTTGACTGGCATTTTTGATATAGCTGATACCCGTAGAAAATATTTTTTAAAACTTTTCAGCTTGTAAAAAAATTATAATAGCTCGGTTCGAGAGAACAGCAGGACAAAGGATTTTGAAACGGCTATCATGTGGCTGAATGATTGTGGGTTCATGCAGAAGAAAATCTCAAAGCAAAAAGTTTGAAGATATACAGAAATGAAAATAACGAATTTATCAATCTTCCACTTTCCTATACAACAAATTGGATTTAATGTGATATTAAAAATTTCTGAAAATTTCCAAAATTGCAGGGAGTAAAAAATTGACCTCCGCAGGAGGTCGCAAGCTTAGATTTTATATATCGCTTCGATATCTAAAATCAGCTTGGCGGTGAAATCTCCCCACTCCCTTTTTTATTTTCAAAATCTCTGCACTCACCAAAATTATAATTTTCAAAATTTTAGAATAAAGGATTATTCATGTAATAGAAAAATATCTTACAGAAACTTGTATAATTATGAATATCATGATAAAATTATTGTATAGAAATTTCAACAAGGAGTATTTGACAATGATAACAGGAGAATTAAAAAATAAAATTGACAGTCTTTGGGACGCTTTTGCGGCAGGCGGTCTTGTAAATCCATTGGAAGTTATTGAACAATTTACATATTTGATGTTTATTCGTGATCTTGATGACAGTGATAACCGCAGAGCAAAGGAATGTGCCATGCTTGGTTTGCCGTATAAAACTATCTTTCAAGATGAAATTATCATAGGTGACAGAAAACTTGACGGCAAAAAATTGAAATGGTCGGTATTCCGTGATTTTCCGGCGGGACAGATGTTTGAAATTGTGCGTGATGAAGTTTTTCCGTTTATTAAAAATCTTCATGGTGATAAAGACAGTGCTTATTCAAAATACATGGGTGACGCTGTTTTCAAGCTGCCTACACCGTTATTGTTGTCCAAAGTGGTAGATTCCCTTGATGAAATATACAGAATGATGAACGAAATACAAGCGTCTGATATAAGAGGAGATGTTTATGAGTATCTTCTCGGAAAGCTGAATCAATCAGGTCGTAACGGACAATTCCGCACACCTCGCCATATCATCAAAATGATTGTTGAGCTTATGGAACCGAAAGCAGACGATATAATATGTGATCCTGCCTGTGGTACAGCCGGATTTCTGATAACAGCAGCAGACTATCTCAAAGAAAAACACAAATCTGAGATTTTCTTTAATAAGCAGAACAAAGAGCATTATATGAATAATATGTTTCACGGATATGACATGGACAGAACTATGCTGCGTATCGGTGCTATGAACATGATGACACACGGTATTGCCAATCCCTCTATTGAATACCGTGACAGCCTTTCAGAACAAAATCCCGATAAAGAAACGTATTCGCTTATCCTTGCCAATCCGCCGTTCAAAGGCAGCCTTGATAATGACATTGTTTCCCCCGATTTGCTGAAAGTCTGCAAGACAAAGAAAACAGAATTGTTGTTTCTGACGCTGTTTTTGCGTATGCTGAAAGTAGGCGGAAGATGTGCCTGTATTGTACCTGACGGAGTACTTTTCGGCTCGTCAAATGCACACAAGACTGTCCGCAAAACGCTGATAGACGATAACCGCCTTGAAGCCGTTATTTCCATGCCAAGCGGCGTATTCAGACCGTATGCAGGTGTTTCAACGGGTATTCTGATATTTACAAAAACAGGTTACGGCGGTACGGATAAAGTGTGGTTTTATGATATGCAGGCAGACGGATTTTCGCTTGATGACAAGCGTTCAGCGGTGGCGGAGAATGATATTCCCGATATCATCGCCCGATTCCATGACCTTAATGCCGAAAAAGACCGTAAACGCACAGAAAAATCGTTTTTTGTGGAGAAAGATGAAATTATTAAAAACGGCTACGACCTTTCAATCAACAAGTACAAAAAAACGGAGTATCAAGCTGTTGAATATCCGCCCACAAGTGAGATAATGTCAGAACTTAAAGGTTTATCTAAAGAACTTGACAGTATGCTGACGGAGTTGGGGGGACTGTTAGATGGCTAAACTTGGCGAATATGTCAATATCAAAACAGGGAAACTTGACGCTAATGCTTCTTCTGAAAATGGCAAATATCCATTTTTTACTTGTGCAATAGAACCTTTGAAAATAGATACATACAGTTATGATTGTGAATGTGTATTAGTAGCAGGAAATGGAGATTTGAATGTAAAATATTATATTGGCAAATTTGACGCTTACCAAAGAACATACATAATAGAAAGTTGTGACAAGTCTAAATTATACGTTCCATATATGTATTATTTTCTTGATAAATCGGGGGAGTTATCAAATACATAAAACTTGGTAATCTAACAGATGCAGAAATTCCAATTCCTGAATTATCTATACAGAAAAAAATAGTTTTTAATCTCGACAAAGTAACCCACACCATAGATTTGTGCAACGCTATCCTTGAAAAGCTCGATTTGCTTGTCAAATCACGGTTTATAGAGATGTTTGGAAATGTAGAAACAAAGAAAAATATGGCTGAAATATGTTCAATAATTACTGACGGAACACATCAACCTCCCAAATTTACACAATATGGGATACCATTTTTATTTGTTTCAAATATTGCTACCAACGAAATTGTTTATAATGCAGAAAAATTTATATCTGAAGAAACATATAACGAATTATACAAACGAACACCTATCGAAGTAGGCGATATTGTTTTATCAACTGTTGGCTCTTACGGACACCCTGCAATAGTGAAAACAGATAGGAAATTCTTATTTCAGCGACATATTGCATATCTGAAACCTATATCAACCATTATCAATTCAAGCTATCTGCATGGTGCTATTTTATCTGATGATGTACAAAGGCAGATTGATGAAAGAGTAAAAGGAATTGCACAAAAAACTTTGAATTTGTCTGAAATAAGAAAAATAGTCATTCCTATTCCAACTCTCGAACTTCAACAGCAATTTGCTGCCTTTGTAGAGCAAACCGACAAATCGAAATTGGCAGTAAAACAGGTGCTTGAAAAGGCTGAAACGCTCAAAAAGGCACTTATGCAGGAGTATTTTGGACAAGAAAAATTATGAAAACAATGTTGGAAAAAATTCATAGATGTGATATAATTAACTTAGATAATAAGACATCATGAAATAGTTAAGCGTATATCGAAAGGAGAAATGTGGAATTGAACAATTATGAAATTAACTTATCATTTGATCCAAAAAACAGATAAAAAAAAAAAAAAAAAGATTTAATTCAGGCAATGAAATCTTTACAAGCACTGACATCTGAA
>ONIF01000136.1 GCA_900317795.1 uncultured Eubacteriales bacterium
GTTTTTGCTGTTCTTCAAATTCTTCTTTCAAGTGAGCCAATCTCAATCGGTAGTAAATTACACTGTCAAACTCTTTGGCAGCCTTTGCTTGAGCATCGGTTATTATTTTGTTAGCATTATTCATGATTTCATCAGCTTTTTCTACTCGTGCTGCCGTTGCCTTTAAATTCAAGTATTCCTCGTATGTAATGCCCTTTAATGCTCCTGTAATGCTTTTCTTTCCGTTGATACGGTTCACTTCTTCGGCTTTCAGGACTTTTCCTTTTAGGTCTTGAAGATGTTGCTCCGCCGTTCTCTGTTCTTGTTCAACCTCTTGTATTCTCTGATTGGCTGATTGAATGGCTTGTTCTGCCCGTTGAGTGCGTTCTTTGGCAATTTTCTCTTTATATTCGGCTGTTTCAAGATGTTTTCGTGGACGTTCTTTGTTCTCAATGTCGGCTCTCTGACCTCGTTCAAGTCCGTATTTGCTCGATACAGCACTGAAAAAATCGTCCTGTAACTGCTGTAACTGTGGTCTGTTGCCTAATACTTCCTTTGCGGATAGTCTGCCGTCAGGTGTCAGGGGAACGAAATCAAGGTGTAAATGCGGTGTAGCCTCGTCAAGATGTACGGTTGCAGCAATAATGTTTTCTTTGCCGTATCTTTGAGCCGCAAATTCAAAGCAGTCAAGGAAAAATTGTCGCTGTTCCCGTTCAGATATACGGCTGAAAAACTCTCCATCTGATGTGAACAGCATTTCACACATTCTTACAGCATCTTTTCTAATGGCTTTCTTGCCCTTGTAAGCCTGTTTCAATCGCTCATCTATTAGTTTATTATAGTTCATAGTTCGATTATCTGTAAGACTGTAATTAAGTGAAGAACGGCTGCGGTCTATATCTGGATTGGAATTGCTGTGATCACGTTCTCTGCGGTTGTGTAACTGTAAGCCTACAACTCCGGAAGCTCCCTTTATCTTCTGTACTCGGCATATTCCAAAGCTCATGTAGTGTCATCTCCCTCGTCACGTAGTGGGTGCAGCGTAGCTGCACGAAAAAGACTTTGCCCCATTATAGCACAGCAGGCAAGGAAAATCAAGAGGGCAAAGTTGCCAGAGCGTTCCCCTCTGGACTTCCCTGCCAGAAGAAAAAAAGCAAACAAAGTAAAAAAGAATATTTTCATCTTACTCTGCTTGCTTTAATTTAATTTTATTTTATAAAATATTTACTGACAGTTAAAACTGTCAACTATTTATTAATTCATCATTGATTTGAATAATAAGGCAATCACTTTCTTTTCTAATGGATACAAAAACAGTTTGAAATTTTCCTATATACTCTATTGTCCCACCAGTAAATATATTAGCTACATGATTTAAAGATTCTTTCTCATCTTCTGAAAGTGATGTATTATTGCTGACAATAGAAAGATTAACATCAGCTTTATTTTCGTTGTTGCGAAATGGAAGTTTTATTTGCATTATTTCACCTCCCTATATAAAATTTAGTACTATTATAACTTTCATCATTTTGAAAGTCAACGATTATCTACAAATGAATTTAAAATTCTCTAATAGAAATATAAAATCTTAATGGTGTTAAAAATATTTATTCAACTGTTCCTTTGCCCAAGCATTGCCCATATCAACAGCTTTTTTATAATATTCTTTAGCTTTGTCCATATTTTTGGCTACTCCCCTGCCGTTTTGATAGCACCAACCAACATTTGCTGTACAGATAGCAATACCCTTTTCATGTCCCTCCATAAATACTTTATAAGCTAAATCATAGTCATTTTCTGGTCCAAAATTATTTGTCAAACACCAGCCATATTGATTAATTGCATCATCAGAGCCGTGTTCATAAGCTCTTTTATAATATTCAAATGCCCTTTCAGGATTTTTTTCGCAGCCATAACCATGTTGATAAGCCAGTCCCACTTTATATTCTGCAGAACTATACCACATATCAGCAGATAATTTATAATACTCAAAAGCTTTTTGAAGGTTTTTTTCTACTCCTTGTCCCAAATCATATCTTTTAGCAATACTATAGTTTCCTAAAACCGCAGGTGCTTTTTTGAACATTTTTATTGCAGTGGTGAAGTCATTCTCCCCATAACCGAACCAAGAAAAATTAATTGCACATCTTGCATATTCGTCTGCAGCAAACATATCACCTTCATTTGCCATTTTAAAAAGTGAGTCGAGATTTTCGAAAAACTCACTTTTTCTTTCTTTATTAATATTAAGAAACATTGGGACAATTTGTCTGAACAGTGCCGGTAAATATCCTTCTGCTGCACTTTCTGAAATTAATTTTTTAAACATATCATCATCACGTTTAAGGTCTGCACAGCCTGTTTCATATAACAGTGCAAGGATATATTTTGCCTTTGCATATCCGTAATCTATCAGTTCATGCAGTAAGGGGATAAGAGGCTCAGTTTTGTAGTAGGAAAACAGAACTTCTGCTTCCTGCATTTTTCTGTCGAGTGTTTTTGTGTATTGTATTCTTTTTACCTGTTCGAGATTATACAGCATTTCCAAAATAAAATCATAGGTATTTACATGGTTTGATAAATCAAACTGTGCCTTGTCTTTGGTGTATAAACACAACATTTCCTGTTTCAATTCTTCCTCTGACACTGTGCAGCCATGATTTCTTAAAACTGTTAAAGAATTATCGACAAGATATTTTTCACTTGTTCCGAGAAGTCTGTCTTTTTCAATGCCTGCCGAAATCACAACGTATTCGGGATATTCTTCAACACCGTCCAAACTTAATTTACCAAATAATTTTTCTTTTAATTGGTCGCTGTTGGCAATTTCTTCGATAAAATCTTTATAGCAAATATTCGCTCTGGGTGGAAGTCCGATAGTTGCCATAGCAGTTTTTAACAGCAGTAAGTCAGAAGTAGTCCATTCTCCGTTTGTAATATCACAAAAATCACGAACCAAACACACAACCTTAGAAACATCATCTAAATCTGCATATTCCGTGCCGTTAAACATCTGATATTCAATCGAATTTACCCAATTCAGAAGATTTACATTGCGTTCAAGTTTATCCACACGGTTTGCCAATTGTATAATATCGCTGCGAGTTTGTTTAAAAAATGTCATCATAGCAGCATAAACCTGATTGATTTCTTTTTTAACTGTCAAAATAGAAGCATAAACTTGGTTAATTTCACTTTCAATTGCCACAACCGATGCATTGAGTTTATTATTAACGGCAGTTATTAATTCAAAGCTCATCAAATTCTGTTCGGCAAGTTTCTGCAAAGTCTGCTGAGATGCATATTGTGCTGCTGAACGGCTCCTGTTAATTTTGTCCTGTAATTTTTTATTGCTTCCAGTAATACTGCCAATAAAGCGTTTCAGTCCCTTTTTGTTTTCAAGTTCCTGTTCGTACCTATCACCCATTGACATAGCCGCAACACTCTCAAAAACAAGCCTGTTTATTTCCTGACGGTTATTTTTATGAGCAGCAATAAGATTATCTATATTAGCTTCAAGTGCTGTACGTTCGTCTATGCTTAATACTTCCGGATCGATAACGGATAATGTCTGTGTCATGTCAAATTTCCTCCCAATAATAATTTAAGTTCCTGTTTCATTTTCTCTCTTTCCTGATAGATGTCATTCAGCTTATTTCTTGTGTTTTTTTCATCGGCTGCAATCTTTCTCAGCAACATTTCGCCCTGCATTTGTGTCATATTCATTTGTTTTGTGGCATACCACGCTTTTTGAGCAACTTCTTTTGGAAGTATCTGTCCGGTAAGCTGCTTACCGATAGCCACTGGATCAACTGATTTTTTCGGAGAAAAAATGCCTGTTCCGGAATAAGCGTTTTCTATCACTCTGCCAATAGCCATTATAAAATCAGATTCAGCAGGTAATATTATTCTGCATCGTCCCCTTATGAGCCGTTCAATGAGATTTCGCAAAAAACTGTTTGCATACTGTTTTCTGTCGTTTGAAGCAAACATATCAAGTAATACACCATTTTCCAAAGAAGATGATATGTCTGAAAGAACAATTTCAATTTCTTCTTCCGTAAGCATATATTCGTATGCTAATTCACAAAATTCTTTTTCTAAGATACTGACCATTTTTACAGCGTCATCTTCAATAAAATTACCGATAACAGTATTGGTTATTTTTGCTCCTGCACTGCCGCCAATAACAGAGCCGGCAATACTGACAGCTATTGATACTGCACCGCCTGCTGCCGGTGCTACCAAAGTCAAAGCATACAGACCTATTTGGGCTCCGACAGCCGCTCCCGTCATAGCTCCTGCCCGAATAGTCATATTTTTAAAAAGCTGCTTACCCGATATTCTTCCCTTGAAAGCATTGCTTATATCATTCATAGATAAAACTATTGTCATAACTGCTGTTGACAATAGATTTCCACGAAGCAATTTAGCAGCATTATTCATAGCTGTACTGCCATAAATATTAGATCCTGAAATTAACGCATTGGCTAAACGCTGTGATGATGTTTTTCCGAGCAAAGCAACTATTTTTTCGGAAGGTATCATTACTACATCAGCAACAGCAGTTCTCATGAGCTGTGATGTGATTACACTTGTAATAAAAGAGGCTCCACCAATCTGAATTCCACTGTATGCGGCATATTCAATAGCAGTTTCAAAGTCATTCCCATTCCACAAAGAACGTGCCAAAGTCAACACAGCTGTTATTCCAAAGGCACTTGTTGCAATAATAGCACCGTTAACCGCATCATAGCTGATCGATTCTATGGTTCCAAATTTGGCTATATTTACAGCTTGACTGTATGTAAAATGCCCTTTACGAACAATGTCTTTTGCATCGGCAGGATCGGTTATTCCTGGAACTTCTCCATTAGCTATTCTTTTTTCGACTAATTCGACTGCTTTATCATATTGATCTGATGGTACTTCCAACTGCATAGGAGAACCGTCAGGATTTATATATCTATATTTTCCGTTGTCAAAGGCAGCTGCAACAGATAATGATGCATTACTGCAATATTTGGTTTGTATATTCACACCATTCACATATCTATCTGCTCCATTTTTGGCATTGTCACTGCCAACGATTTTCGCATCGTGACCTGTAATCAAGTCGTAAAGATTATTTGCTTGTTCTGCTGCGTATCCATGTCCTTGTGCTGCTCTATACTTGTCATATTGTGTTTGTGAAGCTGAATTGTTCATTTCCGAATTGACTAATCCTGATACTTGTTCGGAAGATAATTCTTTTTTGTTATTTTCATTATCCATAAAAACCTCCATTTGTTTCAAATTTCTACAAAAGTAAACGATAAATTATGATTTAATTATATATATAATTAAAATAAAAATCAAGAAATATATAATTTTAAAAATTCATAAACAAGCATTTTACACATTTCCATATTAAACGAATAATCGTTCACTTTAAAATTTGCAATTTATAATTTTGGTGAGTGCAGCGATTTTGAAAATTTTGTCCTCTGACAAAATCAAAAGGGGAGTGGGGATATTTCACCACCAAGTGATTTGTACACCTATTAGGTGTACAAAATCTATGCTTGCGACCTCCTGCGGAGGTCAAATTTTTTCCCTCTCTGTAAATTGGCAAATTGAGGAAATTTATTGATGTTACTTTTGGAATGGAACAAAAATTTTCTGTAAAAATATAAGCAACTGAAAATTTTCAGTTAATATTATGGGTAAAAAAAGAAAACAACAGACTTATTTTACCTGTTGCTTTCCTGATTCTTTAAAACAAATTATCGTCTAAAAGAAAATCTGTCAGTCCGATATTCAGTACACCGTCATCATTATACCAACGCTTGCGTATATCTTTGCGAACAATAATTTTCGGGAAATAGTCATTTGTGAGTGAAAACGGTTTTAACTCCTGTCCGGTCTTTGCTTCATCGGGAAGTGTAAACGCTGATTGTATATAAATTTTCTTATTTCCTTTTGTAGCAATAAAATCTATTTCTCGTGCAATTTTTGAATAACTGCCGTTATCGTTTTTTTCGTTTGAATAGACAACACCTATATCAACGGAAAATCCCCTGATAATCAATTCATTGAAAATGATATTTTCCATAATGTGCGTCATCTCCTGCTGACGAAAGCCTATTCGGGCATTCCTCAGTCCAATATCTTCACAGTAATACTTATACGGATATTCAAAATACTTCCTGCCTTTCACATCAAATCTTTTACTTTCCCTGAACAGAAAAGCGTCCTGCAAATAATCAATATATGACGAAATTGTATTTACGGAAATTTTTTCTCCTGTCTTGGAATTGAGTGTATCACAAATTTTCTTCGGATTGGTAAGAGAACCTACGGAAGAACATAACAGGTCAATCAACTGTCCCAAAATATCCTCTCTTGAAATTTTCTTTCTCTCAACAATGTCTTTGATATAGACCTCCGAGAAAAGCGAGGTCAGATAATTTGCTTTTGCTGTATCATTCGGGCGTGAAAGTATCAAAGGCATACCGCCATAAAAAGCATAATCTTCAAATACATCTTCCTTATCTCCGCCGACAGCAGAATAATATTCCGCAAAATTCAAAGGGTGAACCTGTATTTCATCACTGCGACCACGAAACTCCGTTAAAATATCCTTTGACAGCATTTTTGAATTG
>ONIF01000295.1 GCA_900317795.1 uncultured Eubacteriales bacterium
GAGTGCAAGGGCTGCAAGGGTGTCCATTACGAGATTTACCCACAAAATCTGAGTGATTGTGAGCGGATTTGAAAGGTCGAGCAAAGGCATGATGAAAGAGATAAGAACGGCTGAAATGTTGATAGAAAGCTGGAATGTAATGAACTTTCTGATGTTGTTGAAAATGGTTCTGCCGTAGAGAATAGCTTTTGCGATAGAGTTGAAGTTGTCATCAAGGATAACAATGTCACTTGCCTCTTTGGCAACTTCTGTACCGCCACCCATTGCAAAGCCGACATCAGCCTTTTTAAGAGCAGGGGAGTCGTTGACACCGTCACCTGTCATGCCGACAACAAGATTAAGTTCCTGTGAAAGTCTTACAAGACGGCTCTTATCCGTAGGCAATGCACGGGCAATGACACGGATATGAGGAATTTTCTCTTTCACTTCTTCGTCACTCATTTTTGCGAGTTCGGAAGATGTCAATACAACGTCATCATCAGATGTAAGCAAGCCTGCATCTTTTGCGATGGCAACAGCAGTTTCTTTTCTGTCGCCCGTAATCATAACGACCTGTACGCCTGCATCATGCACATCTGCAATAGCCGTAACGGATTCGGGTCTTACTTCGTCACGTATTCCGATAACGCCTATCAAAGTCCAGTCACCCTCGGGGAGTGAATCGCTTGTCAAAGCCGTATCGGAAGTTGCGACTGCAAGCACACGGATAGCTCTGTTAGCGAGTTCATCAATCTTTTCGTTGAGAACCTTGCTGTCAAACTTGGCTTTATTGCCTTTTTCGTCATAGTAATATTTACAGTTCTGAATAAGCTTTTCGGGAGCACCCTTGATAAGAGTGATACTTTTTGCTGTATTGATATTTCCCTCAACAGTTGTGGCACTGTATTTGTTGGTAGAGTTGAAAGGCACGGAATAAACAGCCTTTACATCGGGGAATTTATCTTCGGCACGTGCAACAAATTGAAGAACGGCTCTTTCTGTGGGGTTACCGCCCACAACTTTGAGAGTATCGCCCGAGCCTGTGATAACGGCATTGGTATTGTGTTTGAGAGCCAATGCAAGCATTTCGCCAGCCTTGCCTTTGATTTCGTCAAAGCTTTTAGCCTCTTTGCCCGTACCGTCAAGGAAATTAACTGCTTCAAGCTTGCCCTTTGTAATAGTACCCGTTTTATCGCTGAAAAGGATATTCAAGCTACCTGCTGTTTCGATACCGCTTACTTTGCGGACAAGCACGTTGTCATTCAGCATTTTCTTCATGTTCATGGAGGAAACGATAGCTATCATCAAAGGCAAGCCCTCGGGAACTGCCATAACGATGACAACGACTGCAAACATGAGAGCATGGAGGAGGTCTGTAAATATGGTGATAAGCAAATCGGGATTTGCAAAATAAGCACTGATACCGCCCGTAAAGAAGAACATGGATTTTATCATGTAGGCGATAGCGATAGCCACACCGCCGATATAGCCGAATTTGCTTATGGCATTTGCCAATTTAGTCAATTTTACCTGCAAGGGAGATTCTCTGTCGTCATCAATTTGAAGTTCCTTTGCGATTTGACCGTAAACGGACTTGTCACCTACGACTGTAACTTCCATTACGGCATTACCCGAACATACAACAGCACCTCTGAATACTTTGTATTCATTGAGGAAATCGAGGTCTTCACTTTCATCGGGCTTGTAGTTTTCGGGAACGGCAATTTTTTTAGCTTCCTTGCTTTCACCGTTGAGAACCGACTGGTCAACAGAGAGGTTTCCGTCAACGATAATACCGTCTGCAGGGATTTTGTCACCGCTCTGGAGGAGAACGCAGTCACCGACAACTATGTCGTTTATGGCAATTTCGGCAATTTCCACCGACAACTATGTCGTTTATGGCAATTTCGGCAATTTCACTGTTGCGGTAAACTTTACATTTGATAAGTGAGGCTTCTTCCTGGAGTTTTTGGAAAGCGTTTTCATTGTTGTACTCAGAGAAAGTGGAAACGAAAGTTGCAATAAGTACGGCTGCGGCAATACCGACAGCTTCATACCATTCCGTGTCACCGATACCCGCAAACTGGTGCAGCAGCCAGAAAATAACATTCAGCACCAAGGCAACCAGGAGAATTTTAATCATGGGGTCTCCGAAGTTTTCAAGGAGTTTTTGCCAGAAAGTTTCCCTTGCCTGTTCGGTAAGTCGGTTGTCGCCGTATTTTTCTTTCGATTGGGCGACTTGTTCGTCAGTGAGTCCAAAGGTCTTCATTTTTTAATCTCCCATCTTTAATAAGATTTTTCACGTTTTTTACATTAAACGTTTGACACTATTTTACACCATATACCATATTTTAGTCAAGTCATAATATTGCAACAATATGAAAGAAAAAGTTGCGTATTTTTGACTTTTTGCAGATAAAAGTTTATTTTCCCGCAAAGCCGAAAATTGCTTGAAGGCAGATTTGAGCGTGTTGAAAGAAGTTGTTTTTATCAATACTTTCATCAACGTCATGTATATTGCTGATGTCGCCTTTAAAGACGGGACCGAATGCGGCACCGTTGTTTTTGAGGGTTCTTGCATAAGTGCCGCCCCCCGTTGAATAGATTTCGGGTTCTTCTCCCGTAACTGTCTGATAGGCATTTTTTAATATCGTCATAACAGGAGAATTTTCGTCTATGCAGAGAGGTTCTTCATGGTTATAGACACCGACTTTAAGGGAGTAGGGGGCGGCTTTTGCACCGACCTGTTTAATTATCATTGCGAAGTCCTCCGTAACGGGATAGCGTATATCTATAAAGGCGTGAGAGATATTTTTGTCTATATCGACGACACCGAGATTGACTGTCAGATTTCCCGAAAGTTCGTCTTGGCAGGAGATACCGAGAGATTTGCCGTCGGTTTCCGAGCCGATTTCCTTTCCGAGAAAGGTGCATAGATTTCCGAGAGAGGAATAGCCGTATATATCGGAAAGGGTTTTGATGAGATTGACGGCAGCATTTACGCCAAGTTCGGGAGTAGAGCCGTGAGAGGCTTTTCCGACAGCCTGAAATTCACGGTCAACGAATGCGTCAGCCCTTGACGGAACGGCATTTACGGCATTTCCCGAGTGAAATTCTTTCAAATACGAGTTTTCGTTGATTTCGGAAGAAATTTCTAATTGTAAAATGCCCTTTTCGCATTTGCAGATGCCATATTCAGAGTCGGGGGTGAATGCCATATCGGGCATTTTTTCATGCTTGAAATACTCCTCCATGTCATTCATGCCGATTTCTTCGGCTGCACCGAATATCAAACGTATTTTTCTTTTTGGGACAATGCCGTTGTCTTTAAGGGCTTTCAGGCAGTATAAAGCGACAATGGCAGGACCTTTGTCATCAACGACACCTCTGCCGTAAAGTCTGCCGTTTTTTTCTGTAAGGGCAAAGGGTTCTACACTCCAGCCGTCACCTGCAGGAACTACATCAACGTGTGCAAGTACAGCGGCAAGTTCTTCACCGTCACCGTATTCAACATGACCTGCAATGCCGTTTATATTTTTGGTAGAGAAACCCATATTTTCAGCTTTTTGCAATATCCATTCAAGTGCCTTTGCAGGCATTTCACTGCCTTGTGATGAAACGGACTGTATTTTTATCAGTTCGTCAAGGTCTTTGAGAATATCTTCTTTGTAGTCAAGTATTTTCTGACCGAAAAACATCGAAAATTCACTCTCCGTCATTATTTAATATAGTTTTTTCAATTCTGTAACGAGGGCGGCGTTTGACCTCGCTGTAAATTTTGCCGACATAAGTGCCGACAATGCCGATACAGAGCATTTGCAGACCGCCCAGAAACCATATAGAACACATTGTAGAAGCCCAGCCTGCAACGGCACTTCCCATAAAGAAAGAAACCAGTGCATAAATAAAGCCAATCACGCTTAAAATACAAATAATCGTGCCTATATTTGAGATGATTTTAAGGGGCTTTACGCTGAAAGAGGTGATACCGTCAACGGCAAATTTCAGCATTTTTTTGAGGGGATATTTGGACTGTCCCGCAAATCTTTCATTTCTCTCATAATAGACATAGTCGCACCTGTAACCAATCAATGGTACTATTCCACGAAGAAATAAATTCACTTCGCTGTATTCCGAGAGGGCTTCAAGGGCGTTTTTGCCCATAAGCCTGTAATCCGCATGATTATAGACGATTTCCACTCCGAGAGCTTTCATAAATTTATAATATCCCTGAGCGGTGGAACGCTTGAAAAAAGTATCTTTTTCACGACTGCTTCGGACACCGTACACGATTTCACAGCCTTCATTGTATTTTTTGATAAATTCATCTATTACATTGATGTCATCTTGTAAATCAGCGTCAAGCGATATGGCACAGTCGCAATACTCTTTTGCCGTCATAAGACCGCTCAAAAGTGCATTCTGGTGACCTCTGTTTCTTGAGAGCTTGACACCTGCAACATACTTGTTTTGGCTTGCATAGTCCGATATTAAATTCCATGTTTTATCTTTACTGCCGTCATCTATAAACATCATTCTGCTTTTATCGGAAGCCAAGCCCGACTTTATCAGTTCATCAAGCTTTTCGCCAAGCCTTTTGACTGTTTCGGGCAGGACTTCTTCTTCATTATAGCACGGCACTACAAAATATACTGTCGGCATTTATGTTTTATCCTTTCTTAACCTCCTGTGCCGGTACATTGAAAAATTTCAACTTGGTTCTTCGACCGCTGACCCCTCCGTCATTTCATCACT
>ONIF01000012.1 GCA_900317795.1 uncultured Eubacteriales bacterium
TTTGGGTAAAATCGAGTTGTTCATTTTGTTCTTCCTCCGCATTAAAAAGTTTTGTCCGATAAAAAATATATTTGTCGGACTTCTGATTTTGGGCTTTTTCAGTTTCAAAATTTGTTTCACCTCCGTTGTAAAATAAAAAAAGACCTTGATGTTTTTACAATGAATGAAAAACGATCAAGGTCTTGGCAATAAAAAAGAGAGCAATTTTTGAAAAACTGCTCTCAAAATATCGTAAAAATATGTTTTGTAAAGGTTCGAATCCGATTTTGAGGAAAAAAGCCTTTTTGACATCTTTGAAAATCGGCTTGAAATACATTGCCGAAATATGCAAAAAAGCCTGATAAAATCAAGCTTTTTTCGGTGACATCTTTTTTATACACCTTAGATGGCTGGGGAATAGGGATTCGAACCCCAACAAACAGAGTCAGAGTCTGTCGTGCTACCGTTACACAATTCCCCAATATTTTTTATTTTCTCTCACGAACAGTAATTATTATACTATGCGTAACGGAAAAAGTCAAGTGTTTTTTGAAAAAAATTCAAAAAATTTTTTGTATTCATATATTTAAAAAAGAATATAATTGTGATAGAATAGATAAGAGGTGTAGAAATATGAAATGGTTGGAACATCTGAAGACGATAAACAGACATAAAAAATATGTAATGGAATTGTGTTTCAAGCTTGGGCTGTATAAGCAGGGACTTTTACATGATATGTCGAAGTATTCCCCGACAGAGTTTATAGTAGGTGCAAAGTACTATCAGGGAACAAGAAGCCCGAACAATGCCGAAAGAGAGGACAAGGGTTATACATCGGCATGGCTGCACCATAAGGGCAGGAATAAACATCACCTTGAATACTGGATAGATTACAGTCTTGACGAGGGGCATGAGATGACAGGAATGAAAATGCCGCTGAAATATGTAGTGGAGATGTTCTGTGACAGGGTTGCAGCGTCAAAAAATTACAGGGGTGACGCATACAAAGACAGTGATGCATACGAATATTATATGAAGTCAAAGAACCATTTGCTGATACACCCCGATACAGCAAAACTGCTTGAAAATATGCTTTTGTACCTCAAGAATAACGGCGAGGAAAAGACGTTGAGATACATAAAGAAAAATATTTTGTCCAAAAAGACATACTGAAACGGAGGTAATTCAAGTGTACGAAATATTCAAAACGGAAAATCTGTTTGATTTGACAAAGACGATTGCAGGGGAGATATTCAATGATTGCGAATATGTGTGGGAGGCACTGCCGAAGATAAAGGAATTTATCATAAAGACAGGTGAGAGGCTTCCAAAAGATATTTATGAAAAAAGGGGAGAGCATATCTGGATTGCAAGGAGTGCCAAAGTTGCCCCAACAGCATATATCGGTGATTATGTGATAATATGCCCGAATGCAGAGGTAAGGCATTGTGCATTTATCAGAGGCAGTGCAATAGTAGGTGAAAATGCCGTTATAGGCAATTCAACAGAGCTTAAAAACTGTTTGATTTTCAATAATGCCCAAGTACCGCACTATAACTATGTAGGCGATTCGATTTTAGGCTATAAGGCACATTTGGGAGCAGGCTCGATAACTTCAAATTTAAAGTCGGATAAAAGCCTTGTAACGATACCTGTCGGAGAGGAAAAGCTTGCAACAGGCTTGAAAAAATTCGGTGCAATAGTGGGCGATAACGTGGAAGTGGGCTGTAATTCCGTTTTAAATCCGGGAACGGTAGTCGGCAGAAATACAAATATCTATCCGTTGTCAATGGTGAGGGGATATGTTCCCGAAAACAGCATTTACAAGAAAAAAGGCGAGGTTGCGAAGAAAATCTGAAAATATTTGTAAAGCGTCAAAAAACAGCTTGGGAAAATGCAGAAGTTGAAAAGTGAAAATACTTGATGCAAATATGATACCCCTTAAGCGTGAAAGTTAAATGTTTTTGCCCATAAACGAGGGTGTTAAGAATGAATATTGATATATTGTTGTCAAAACTTAAAGATGTTTGCTATGATGATATTGAAGTTGATGATTTGCTTGACAGCAGAGATGAAGAAACTTTTGACAGTGAGTGGATATCGACATATAACGATGTCGAAAATATGAAAAGACGATACGGCTATGATGAACAACAGGAAAATGAATGTTCGTCTGTAAGGGAAACAGCATTTATGATTGTATGTGAAGCCTGTGGCGGTGAATTGGCAGGCTATGTTTCAGATGATTTCGGATTGATTTTTGACAGTCAGATTTGTGGATTTGAGAATGAATTTTTGAAAAAACTGATAAACGCATACAGTCAGGCAATTATTCCTGACGGAAGTATATTGTAAAAATTGGAGGAATCCAAAAGTGAATATTAAATTTCAAAAGGCACTGTTTATGCTCGACAAAGGGCAGTTTGAAAAAGCGGAAATTCTCTTGCAGGAGTCTTTTGAGGAAAGTAAAAGTGATTATGAAAAAATACAGATAACGGCTTGTTATGCGGAGCTTTTGTTTGAAACGGAACGTTTTGACCAAGCGTATGAAAAGGCGGTTTATATTCTTGAAAATACAGATGAATATGAAAATGACTGTGAAAGGGAAACCGCAAAAAATATCATTAAAAAAATTGATTTGGAGAGAAAAAATGGAAGTAATTGATTTATACGACAGAAACAGACAGCTTTTGAATGAAACGGCTGTAAGGGGAGAAAAACTCCCCAAAGGCAGATATAGACTTGTTGTGCATATATGCCTTTTCAATGAAAAAGATGAAATGCTGATACAGCAGAGGCAGACTACTCAAAAGCATTTTCCAAATATGTGGGATTTGACGGTAGGCGGTCAGGTGAGTGCAGGCGAAACAAGCCGGCAGGGCATACAAAGAGAACTGAAAGAGGAACTTGGAATAAATATAGATATGTCCGAAGTCATGCCGACACTTTCTGTGCCTTTCAAAGACGGCTTTGATGATGTTTATTTGCTGAGAACAAATGTTTCGCTTGATGAGCTGACACTTCAGAAAGAAGAAGTGCAGGCTGTGAAATGGGCAAGTGAAGAAGAAATTCTTGATATGATAGGTTGCGGTGAGTTTATTGAGTATTATGAGGCTTATATACACTTTCTGTTTTCGATGATAGACGGTGACAGCACTTTCAATTAGCAATTAGCAATGAGCAATTAGCAATGTGTAATGTGCAATGCATGGTGATTTTATACAGCAAAAAAATTAGGAGTGGGAATGTCAGACATTCCTCACTCCTGTTTTTTTATTGGACTTGCTGATTTTCGAGAGAAGCAAGATTTTCATAGCCGTCAAGGAGGGATTTAAGATAATTTATGTAGTCATTGCGGATAGATTCGGGGGAAGTGATTTGTATATTCGTGCCGAAACCGCTGAGCCATGAAAAGAACATATCGCTTTTCTGAACCTTGACAGAGCAAAGGAAAAAGTCCTCGTCATATTTATCACGGTAAATGCTTGTATTTTTTCCGAATTTGTCAGCGATGACTTTTGCAAGACACTTTTTGACACGCAGGGATATATTTTTTGTTTCACCACCGAACATACTGAAAATCGTATTGGCATATTCCACAATATCAATATTTGAGAAAAATTCCTTGCCGTCACGTGGAATGTTTTCTATATTGTTGTCTGCACCGTTTTGGACAATAACATCACGCATTCTATCTACACGGAAAGTACGAATATCTTTTTTATCGCTGTCGAATGTCAAAAGATAGTAGCTGTCATCTTTCCACATAAGGTGGAAAGGGCTTTGAAGATAATTTTTACGTTTACCGTTTTCAGTACGGTATTTTGTAGTAAGGCGATTTCCATGAGGTGCAAATTCAGCCTCTATATTATAGTAATGGAAAGAAATTTGTTTGTCTTGATTGATAGCCTGATATATGCTGTCTATGCTATATACAACAGAGTCGTTGTCGCTTTTGATAGCCTTATCAATAAAAACGTTGTCGTTTTTGAGGGAAACGGTATTGTCGGGGAGAAGCTTTTCAAGCTTTGAAACGATTTGTTTTGTTTTTCTTGCAGGGTAGAAATGTGACAATATAAGTGCGTCAGCTATCATTTTAAGTTCGGCTGTTTCAAACTCATCTTTTCTGAATTCATTGGGACAGCTTAACAAATAACAGCCTTTCTTACTTTTTTCAAACTCACAGCCGTATTCTTCAAGCGTTTCGATATAGCTGTAAATAGATTTCCTGTCGGATTTGAGCGAATGTTTTTCATCAAGTATCTGTACGAGTTTATTTGCACTGACAAATCTGTCTTTATCATAAATACTGTGTTTTTTGCTGTTTTGCCTCATAATATCCAAGACATAAAGGACTTTCAAGCGGTTATCACCTTTCGCCATAATAATACCTCCATACAAATTTATCCAAAAAAACCACGTCGGATTTCTTAATAAAGTCATTATACCACTATGTTTTGTATTTATCAAGATGTATGCATAACTTAACACGAAAAATTTTTGTTAATAAACTTTGAATTTTTTATAGATATTTTACTTAAAAAGTCTAAAAAAGTCGATTAAAAAGGCTTAATGCATAAAAATTAAAGAAAAATTTGTTAGTTATACACAAATAATGGATTATATAAGCTGTTCTGAAAAGTCATATTGAAAAAAGTGTATGTTTGATATATAATGAAAGGCGGAGGTGCATAGAAAATGGGATTTCAAGATGACTGGGTAATGCGTCAGATAGAGATGATGGCGAGATTTGTTGCAAACGTAGTGTTCGGCAAAAAAGAGGGTGAAGTGCAGTATGAGATAGTGGGGGACATAAGCGACAGCAATACTCTCACACATGAAGATATGGTTCACCTTGAATTGATGAAGATGATAAGAGAAGGGGATATTGGCACAGCGGAAGATGTTCTTTTTGAAAATATGATATATTCGGATAAATATATAGAGCTTGCAACGGATTTTTATCAAAAGCTGAATTCCTTGACAGACGAACAGCTTGAAGCAGGCAATTTTTCACGTGACGAAGTGTATAACGGATATATAGAGATAATGTCACTTTTGGGAGTGCCTGTTGACGTATTCGGGCAGGCTGACAGATTTGAATATGAATAAAAAGAGAGTGGAGTGTGGAGAGTTGAGAGTGGAGTTATTTTCACGCTCCGAAAGCGATTTTTTTAAAGGAGTGAATTTGGAATGGCAAAGGACAATAAAACGAATGCAATGCGAAAGCTTGACAGCATGAAGATACCGTATAAGGAGCATTATTATTCCGATGCAATATCGGGAGTGGAAGTGGCGGCAGCTCTGGGCGAAAACGTTGAACAGGTGTTTAAAACGCTTGTCACTGTGGGAAAATCGGGTGCAAATTATGTATTTTTAGTGCCCGTTGCAGAGGAGCTTGACTTAAAGAAAGCTGCTGCAAGCGTGGGTGAAAAATCCGTTGCAATGATAAAGTCAAAGGAACTTTTGCCCTTGACGGGCTATATACATGGAGGGTGTTCACCGATAGGCATGAAGAAATTTTTTCGTACAACGATACATGAGTCGGCACAAAATTTTGATACGATATTTTGCAGTGGCGGAAAAATAGGTTTTCAGATACAGCTTTCACTTGATGATTTGGCAAAGGTGATAAAATTTTCACTTGCGGATATTATAAAGTAAGGGATAAAAATGGAATATAAAAAGACGGAACGTGGAATAGAGATAAAAATAGGGAAATGCTTTGACTTGAAAAATACATTTGACTGTGGGCAGTGCTTTCGATGGAATGAGAATGCAGACGGCTCTTTCAGCGGAATTGTGGGGGAGAAGTATGCAAAAGTATTTCGTGACGGTGATTTTGTTGTAATACAGAATGCAACGGAGAGTGACTATAAAAATATATGGGAAAATTACTTTGATTTGGAAACGTGCTATGACGATATAAGAAAAGAGATAGTGTTACTTGACAGCAGGCTTGAATGTGCAGTTGAGAGCATTGACGGCATAAGGCTTTTAAATCAGAATGCATGGGAGGCATTGTGTTCTTTCATCATTTCGCAAAATAATAATATACCGAGAATAAAAGGTATTGTTGAAAGGCTGTGTGAAAATTTCGGAGATAAAATTGAAAATGGTTATACATTTCCGAGTGCAGAGAGAATTGCAAAGTTGAGTGTTGATGACCTTGCCCCGTTGCGTGCGGGATTTCGTGCAAGGTATATCATAGATGCGTCAAGAAAAGTTTTGTCTGGTGAAATTGATATTGAAAAAATGCATACAGCCGATATGGAAGAATGCAGGAAAGATTTGATGAAAATAACGGGAGTTGGTGCAAAAGTGGCGGAATGCACTCTTTTGTACGGATTTCACAGGCTGGAAGCTTTTCCGGTAGATGTATGGATAAAAAAGGCACTTGCAACGTTTTTCAATGGAATATCGCCCGAAAATTTGGGGCAGTATGCAGGGATAGCCCAGCAGTATATTTTTCATTACAGCCGTTTAAATCCCGAACTTGTACAGGCAAAATAAAAAATCCCCCTTTTGATTGAAAAGGGGGATTTTTTTCATTTAAAATTCTATTTCGGGAAGCCAGTAATCTTCCAAATAATATCCGTCATAGTCATCTATGCTCAAATGAAAGTCGTCATCTACGCTTACATTATATACAAGCTGATATAAAACATCTGTGTCCGACGGGGAAACGCATGATAAAGTAATTGTTGCAAAGCCCTTTCTTATGGCATTGAAATAATAAGTTTCTGTATTTCCTCTTTCGACAGACGAAAGTTCTATAATATTTCCGTTGCTTATATCGCATTTCCAAGTGTATGTATCGGAGTTGTTATCTACGCTGATATGAAAAGGCTGTGTTATTCTTTTGAGTTCGGGGAGGTCCTTTTCAAAATAATTTCCCTCTGCACTATCTACCTTGTAATTCAAGTTTTTATCAACGGTTATTTTGTACAGAATACTGTAAATTTTACCGTTGTATGATGTGTAGGTCATTTTTATGTCAGATACGCCCGACTTTGCAGTTCTGAAACGATAGTCAATTATCATTGACGAGCCGTTTACACTCATGCTTGCATATTCGCTTTTATTTTTGAAAGTGACAACGCTTTCATCTGAAATATCGCATTTCCACTGATACGGTGCGGAAATGGGTGCTTTGAGTTCAAGAGAAAATTCGGCAGGAGTTTTAATGCCCTCATTTTCGACTGTCAGAGAGAAATATTTTTCGCTGATTTGTCCATAGCTGTCTTTTGCCTTTATGCAAATGTCATACTCACCGCTTTCGGAGGGTTTCCATTGCATAGAGCTTGCCTCTTTGAAGTCGTTGAGCATAGTCCACCAATCGCTGTAAGCATTTTTAGAGTAATAGGCAAAGGTATATCCGCCCAGACCGCCTGTTGCTTTTGCGGTAAGCATGACGCTTTCACCCGTTTTGATATGGGAAGAACTCGTAATTGACATATTCACAAGTTCCTCACTGACTATCATATCAAAGTATTTTTTATATACCTTTGAGTTGCAGAGGATTTTTATGCAGACCTGATATTTACCCATTTTTTCGGGAGTCCAATCGACAACGGTTTTAGTGCTGTACGGTTGTATGGTAGTCCAGCTTTCATCTTCATACTTATAGAAAAAAGCATACTTGCATTTTTTGGTATCAAGACCTTTGGAAGAAGCTTTCATAGTGACGGAGTAGCCGAAAGTAACGGCACTTGTGCTTATTTGAGAGGTATTGACGGATTTTGAAGTAGAGGTAGCAGGGGTAACGATTTCCGCAACGGTTTCCGCATTTGCCGTCAAAGACGATACCTGACAGAAAAGTGCCGTAGTCAGAATGACCGATATTATCATAAAAATCTTTTTTGACATAATAATCTTTCCTCCAATTTTCCTGTATTTTCTCTATTATTAGCACAAAAAAATGTATCTGTCAATGATTTTGACACCGACAGACACATTTTTTATCATAACACCCAAAATATAATTAAGAATTTATCATTCATAATGCAAAATTATGGTATCATTTTTATTTTACATTCTTCAATACGATTTCATCAACTTTTTCAAGTGCGGAAGTTATCTTTGAAACATCTCCGATACCTGCCATAGCTCTTTCGGGCTTTCCACCGCCCTTGCCGTCAACAAGTGCAGAAATTTCTTTTATAATTTTGCCCGAGTGACAGCCGAGTTTTAAAGCGTCTTTTCCGCAGGCAACCGCAATATTGCCTTTTTCACCGTCAGTGCCGAACAGGACTGCAACGGCTTTTGCATCAAGTTCAAGCACCCTGTCAAGCATGATTTTCAAAGTACCTGCATTTGCGGTAAACTTGCCTTTGATGATTTTGATACCGTTTGTTTCCTCTGCACCGTCAACAAGGCTGTCTATGCTCATGCATACAAGCTTTGAAGTCAGTTTTTCAATTTCCTTGTCTTTATCTTTCAGTTCATTTACAGTATGTTCACAAACGGACTTCAAGTTATTCATGTTGGTAGCCTTAACGACTTTCATGCTGTCGGAAATGATATTGGAATAGGTATCGAGAATGTCAAGTACACCCCTGCCGGTAACGGCTTCAATTCTTCTCACACCCGACGCAACAGAACCTTCACTGAGAATTCTGAATAAGCCGATTTTAGCGGTATTTTCGATATGAGTGCCTCCGCAGAACTCCTTTGAAAATTCATCTATCATAACAACTCTTACGACATCACCGTATTTTTCGCCAAAGAGAGCCATTGCACCGAGTTTTTTAGCTTCTTCAATAGGCATTTCCTTTGTAACGACATTGATACCCTTGAAAATTTCTTCATTAACAAGATTTTCTATTGTTTTGAGTTCGACTTCGGCCAATGCGGAGAAATGTGTGAAGTCAAAACGGAGTTTGTCAGCGGTTACAAGCTGACCTGCCTGTTCAACGTGAGTGCCGAGAACTTTTCTCAAAGCTGCCTGCAAGAGATGAGCAGCTGTATGATTACGCATGATAGAATAACGATTTTCATAGTCAACCTCTGCTTTTGCACCGTCACCGTTTTCAAATGCACCCTCTGTGACAATACATCTGTGCATATAAATGCCGTTGTTGTCCTTAACGGTGTCTTTCACTTGAATTTTAGCGGTTTCTGTGGTAATAGTGCCGATGTCACCGACCTGACCGCCGCTTTCTGCATAGAAAGGAGTTGTATCAAGCACAACTATAATTTCATCGCCCGTGCCTGCAAACTCGACTTTTTCACCGTCTTTTACAACAGCAAGAATTTTTGCATTTGCCGTCAAATCCGTGTAGCCGATAAACTTTGTTTTTTGAATTTCGCCAAAGTCAACAGCGTCACTTAACCAAGCCTCAGCACCTGCATTTTTTCTTGCACCTCTTGCTCTTTGCTTTTGCTCTTTGAGAAGTTCTTCAAACTTCTCCATGTCAACAGTCATTCCCTTTTCTTCTGCAACCTCTTTCAGCAGGTCAACAGGGAAACCGAATGTATCATTAAGTCTGAAAGCGTCCTCACCCGAAATTCTGTTGATTTCGGAATTTGCTATGATTTCATCAAGGAGTTCAAAGCCCTGATTAAGAGTTTTAGAGAAGCTTTCTTCTTCGTTCTTGATAACTTTCACAATGAAGTCACGTTTTTCGGAAAGTTCGGGATATACGGGATTTTCCTGTACAACGGTATCTACAACTTTATAGAGGAAAGGCTCTGAAATTCCGAGAAGTCTGCCGTGACGTGCCGCACGTCTGAGCAATCTCCTTAATACATAGCCCCTGCCCTCATTGGAAGGCATTACACCGTCACCAATCATGAAAGTTGTACTTCTGATATGGTCTGTGATAACCCTAAGGGAAATATCGGTTTTATCGCTGTCACCGTATTTTACGCCCACAAGTTCGGAAATTTTGCCCATGATATTCTGAACGGTATCGACTAAAAACAGATTGTCAACGCCCTGCATGATACAGGCAAGTCTTTCCAGTCCCATACCCGTGTCAATATTGGGGTGGTCAAGGGGAGTATAATTATTTTTGCCGTCATTGTCGAACTGAGTGAACACGTTGTTCCAGAATTCAACATATCTGTCGCAGTCGCAGCCGACTTTACAAGTAGGCTTGCCGCAGCCGTATTTTTCTCCTCTGTCAAAATACAATTCGGAGCAAGGTCCGCAAGGTCCTTCACCGTGTTCCCAGAAGTTATCTTCTTTGCCAAGCCTTACAATCCTGTCGGGAGATACGCCTACTTCCTTTGTCCAGATGTCAAAAGCTTCGTCATCGTTTTCATAGATAGATACCCAAATTTTATCAACGGGGAGTTCAAGCACCTTTGTACAGAATTCCCAAGCCCATGAAGTAGCCTCATGCTTGAAGTAGTCACCAAAGGAGAAGTTTCCGAGCATTTCAAAGAAAGTGCCGTGACGTGCAGTAATGCCAACTCTTTCAATGTCGGGAGTACGGATACATTTTTGACAAGTTGTAACACGCTTTCTGGGGGGAGTAACCTCACCTGTAAAGAATTTTTTCATAGGTGCCATACCCGAGTTGATAAGCAAAAGACTGTTGTCATTTTTGGGGATAAGCGGAAAGCTTGGCAGTCTGAGATGTCCCTTTGACTCGAAAAAGGACAAATATTTTTCTCTGAGTTCGTTAAGTCCTGTCCATTCCATTTTTTAAATCACCTTTTCTCTTTGAATTTCCGTTATGCTGAAATAAAAAAGGAAATTTTCGTCTTTATGGGACGAAAATTTCCGTGTTACCACCCAAATTGCATTTTAGAAAAAAATGCCGCTCTCATGGCTTTAACGCAGCCGATACGTTGCAGTTTTCTGCAAATGCTCCGAGTTAGCCCAAGCAGCTTTTTTGTAAAAGTCTTTCAGCAGGCGACTTTCTCTCTGTAACAAAGGTGTTGCTTTTTTTCTCATCTCAGCATGAACGATATTATAAATATATTATAAACTTTTTTGCACCCTTGTCAAGAACAAAATTTTATTTTTTCATTTTTATGTTGATAAAATTGATAAGGGAGATAAGCCCGACGATAACGGCACTGCCGCCCATGATGATAATGACAAGTGCAAGGATAGAGTCATTTTCCATAGCCCTCAGAAAAAGCCCCAGTATAGTAAAGGGAATACCTGCGGCAAGGGGGCTGATAAAAGAGGAACGCTTGTATTTGATTTCTTCATCTGTATCGGTATCACTTTCATCATCACGGATTTTTTTATATCTTTTGAATTGTACTATTTTATATATTCCGATGGTAAAAAACGGCACAGACAGGAATATTACCATAGCCCCGCTGTATCGCATAGTCTTAGTCCATATCACAGTGGGTTCTTCCATGCTGACATATATTTTGAGGGTATTGCCGACTTTCCAAGAGGCTTCATATTGCTTTAAAGTGACATTTTCAAATTTTTGTCCGTTGTAGGTGTATTCGACCAAAGTTGTATTTGACTGTATGTCAGATGCCTGCACTTCATTAAAGCCTGTTATGGTTGCGGTACATACGGCAGCTTTATCGGGTAATTGTGCATTGATGATTTGAACGGCAGTGCCTATTGAGAGAATTACCATGCCTATAATAAGAAGAATGATACTTCCTCTCATGCCGATTCTTTCAAGTGAAAGTTTGTGTTTCATAATTGCCTCCTCATTCATTGCCAATTTCAGCATTTGCCTGTGCATAAACGGTTATTGTGCGGCATATTTCGTCATAGTCTGTGTTGTAATTAAATGATGAGAATTCTTTTTCTTTAAAGAAATCTGTCAGCCATTGTTCAAGGTGTGCATAAGCGATATTTTGTGCCGGCAGAGTTTCGAATTTGATAGGAACATTGTCTATTGTTTCATCAAAAAAATTATTTTCAAGAATATTTTTGAATTGTTCTTCAACATCATCATCTGCATAGATAAAAAGACCGTTCATTTTATGGTAATTGGCTTTTTCGCTGATGCATTCGGGGACACCGAGTTGTTTATAGAAATCATATATTTCGTGAGTTTCGTCATTAAACTTGTCGTTGACGTTGAAAAATCCGTAATTCTGATATTTTACGTCAGATTCAAAGAGTCTGAGATTATCAATGGTGAGGTCAAGCTGATAATACTCACCGTTTATTTTTATGATATTCCATGAATGCCCCGAATATTCAGCGTCAGCTTCCCATTTGGGAATGCCCGACACGCACATACATTCTATTCCGAGTTCTCTCATGCACCACATAAAAGACTTGCATATCCCCTCACAGCGTGAGATGTGATTGATAAGAGTGCCGTACACCGTACCCGAATACGCTTGTTTATCATTGTATATGCAGTTTTCAAATATCATGTCATATACATACTTTTCTTTTTCTATTTCGGTTTTTTCGCTTAAATCGGCTTTGAGGTTTTCAAAGAATAAGCATAATTCATTACGATATTCTTCATAAGTTTCCTCTCTCATGTTGTAAGTCAGACGTACACCCGATGAATTTTGATAGGTTTCATCTGTATAGATTGGTTCATAGTCACCATTGAGCTGGATAAATTCGGGACAGTCATAATTAAGCAAAAACATGAGAGTATCGAGGTCATCTGAGGGGATTTCTCTGCCGAATTTTACAGTCCTCTCAAAATTCCGAACTGCGTCATACATTATAACAAAAATATCAAGCAAATCTTCATCAAGCTTATTGACAAAATACTTTGTGTCCAA
Source organism: uncultured Eubacteriales bacterium (assembly GCA_900317795.1). GTDB lineage: Bacteria > Bacillota > Clostridia > Oscillospirales > Acutalibacteraceae > UBA1213. The sequence goes on from ONIF01000012.1 coordinate 12,664, forward strand.
TTCATAGATGATGGATTTATCAAGTATCTTTTGGGGTTCTGAGGGTTCATCATCGGAAATTTCCACGCTTTCTTCTTCTTTGGAAGATTCCGCTTCACTTTCCGTTTCGCTGTTTTCTTGAATACTGCTTTCACTTTGGGAAATTTCGCTTGCAGTTTCGGAAGGCTCAGCGGAAATTTCGGTACTCTGTACAGAACTTTCCGTTTTACTTTCAGCTGAGGATATGGTATTTTGGGAATTTTTTTCGGGCTTGCGTACTTCTGTTTCGGAAGTTTCACTGCTTACGGAGGATACTTCGGTATTCACACTTTCATTACTGACAGCTTCATCTTCACAGCCCGAAAAACACAATACCGTTATAAGTATTATTGACAATATTTTTATCAATTTTCTCATAGGGAAGACTCCTTTTAAAAAATTATTTCAGCCAATATCGGAATTATCTCCCTCCTCATAACCACCGTATGTTGCAAACGGGTCAAAATAGGAATCCATTACTCCTTTATTTTCATCATATACCTGATTATAGTCAATTTTATCGTCAAACGGTGAGGCATTTGTATTAACCGTTCCGTCTTCTCCCGCATAGCCCTGTTTTACATTGTCTATTTCCTCACGGGTAGCATTTTTCTTTAAAACATTTTCATGTATTTCGGCAAGTTTGGAACGTCTTACCGCAAGTATCAATCCGAATATGCCGAAAACAGTAACTGCCGACCAGAATATATATGCCGATATACTGTATTGAGGTTCGGGGTCATCTACAACGGAACATACACTCGGATAGTCTTTATCATATTTTATATTCAGTTGGTCGCCTATATCTACATGAAACGGTATCTGATATATTGAAATATTGGTATATAACTGGTTTTCAATATAGAAATCTACCGTAATATCGCTTAATTCCTTTAACGTATCTCCTTCATTATAGGAATAGGAAGTAACGGAAGTGACGGTAGCGACTGCACGGGGGTCTGTCATATCGGGTGTATTGTGTTCATTATCTTTTTTTACGTTGACTGCAATAAAAATTATCCCTAAAAAAACCAATACCGCAAATGATATAATTTGAACGACGGGTAATGACAATTTTTCTTTTATTTTATCCATGAAAAAACCTCCCGAATTTCTTTTGAGATATATTATATACTATTTAAACAAAAATTTCAATATTATTAAATTGATTTTTTACTATGCTTTATGTCACAATTTTTTGCAAAAATCTGTTGAAAGATAGAGTGAATAGTGTTATAATAAAACAGTTAATATCTATAAATTGCTTGAAAGGAAAGAAAATGCTATGCCAAGAGAAAACGCTTACCGCACACATTACTGCGGTGAATTCAGAGAAAGTGATATAGGCAAAAATGTAAAGGCTGCCGGTTGGGTTGAAAATATCCGTGACCATGGGGGAGTGGTATTCCTTGATGTCCGTGACCATTACGGAGTGGTGCAGGTCGTAGTGCATGATGAAAAACTTCTTGAAAACGTTTCAAAGGAGTGTACGGTGACTGTTTCGGGAAACGTTACAAAGCGTGATGAAGATACGATTAACCCCAAAATTGCAACGGGTACAGTTGAAATTCATGCAGATAATATGATTGTTTTGGGAAAAGCACAGGTTTTGCCCTTTGAAGTGCAGACTTCAAGAGAAGTAAGGGAAGATGTAAGGCTGAAATACAGATTTCTTGATTTGCGTAATAAGAAAGTGCATGAAAATATAGTAATGCGTGCCAAACTCATTTCATTCCTCCGTCAGAAAATGACGGAAATGGGATTTTTGGAGATACAGACACCTATTTTATCCTGTTCATCTCCCGAGGGTGCAAGAGATTATCTCATTCCCAGCAGAAAGCATAAAGGAATGTTTTATGCACTCCCGCAGGCTCCCCAGATTTTCAAACAGCTTTTGATGGTATCGGGATTTGATAAATATTTCCAGATAGCACCGTGTTTCCGTGATGAAGACGCAAGGGCAGACCGTTCACCCGGTGAATTTTATCAGCTTGACTTTGAAATGTCCTTTGCAGAGCAGGAAGACGTATTTGCGGCAGCCGAAGAAGTTCTTTATGCCACTTTCAAGGAGTTCTCCAATAAAGACGTTTCAAAGCCGCCTTTCAGAAGAATTCCCTTTGCAGAGGCTATGCTCACATACGGCACGGATAAGCCCGATTTGAGAAATCCTCTTTTGATAAAAGATATAAGCGATATGTTTATAGAAACGGACTTTGCACCTTTCAGAAAGAAAACGGTAAGAAGTATCAACGTGCCGAATGCTGCCGCACAGTCTAAAAAGTGGTTCAAAAATATGGAAGAATTTGCCCTTTCGATAGGAATGAAAGGCTTGGGCTATGTAAAAGTACGTGAGGACATGACTTTTGACGGACCTATTGACAAGTTCTTAAAAGAGGGCGACAGAGAGAAATTGATTGAAATAAACGGCTCAAAAGCAGGAGATGTCATTTATTTCATAGCGGATTCGAAAGAACTTGCACCAAAGCTTGCAGGTCAGATACGTACAGAAGTGGCAGCCCGTCTTAATCTCATTGATACGAGCAAGTTTGAACTTTGCTTTATCACGGATTTCCCCATGTACGAACTTGATGAAAACGGAAAAGTTATATTTACACACAATCCTTTCTCTATGCCGCAGGGCGGTATGCAGGCACTCCTTGAAAAAGAACCGACAGACATTCTTGCATATCAATATGATATAGTATGCAACGGTGTAGAGCTTTCATCAGGTGCAGTGAGAAACCATGACCTTGACATAATGGTAAAGGCTTTTGAAATTGCGGGTTACAGCGAGGAAGAATTGAAAAGCAAATTCAAGTCCCTTTACAATGCTTTCAAATACGGTGCACCGCCTCATGCAGGAATGGCTCCGGGTGTTGACAGAATGCTTATGCTGCTTGCGGAGGAAGAAAATATTCGTGAAGTCATAGCATTCCCCATGAACAGCAATGCACAGGATTTGCTGTTAGGCTCTCCCACGGAAGTTACAGAACAGCAGCTTCGTGAAGTGCATATCAAAATAAGATAAAAATAACTCATTTATATTGCAGGGAGGTCAGATTTTATGCGTAGTTTTCCGAAAAGAATCATATCGCTTTTCATGGCGGTCTTTGTTGCACTCAGCTGCTTTTGCGTAAGCGTTTCGGCAGTTGAAAGCGATATACCCGAAGGCAACGGAAATATGTATCTTGATGTTGTATTTGTGCTTGACTCCAGCGGTTCAATGCTTGAATCCGACCCGAACAGGGTTGCGGCAGATGCATTCAGTCTTTTTGTTGATTTGTGCGATGATACCTGCGGAGTTGGCTATACGATTTACAGCCATATCATAAAGGAATCCGAAAAGATAACAACTCTTGATGACAAGCACCTTTCGGAGTTGAGAAATAAAATTTCGGGCATGAACCGCAATCCCCAGGGTGATACGGATATTGCACTTGGTCTGAATAAGGCTCTTGAACTTCATAAGCTGAATGAACAGGAGAGCGGGGACAGTGACAGAAAAAAGGCTGTTATTCTCCTCAGTGACGGAAATACCCATTTAATTGACGGCTCAAAGTCTGATAAACAGCTTGAAAAGGAAATGAATGATGTTCTTGGGTCGCTTTCGGAAATGGAGATACCCGTATATGCCATAGGTCTTAACTATGACGGCACTCTTGACAAAAAGGAAACTCAGAAAATTGCTTCAAACACAAACGGAAAGGCTTATGAAGCAAAGGCATCGGAAGAACTTCCTGCAATCATTGCAGACATATTTGCAGATGTGTACGAAATAAAGGGCGATAAAAAAGAAATCAAAGATGACGGCAGTGTTGAAGTCTATATCAAAGACAAAAGCGTTTCTTACGTCAATCTTGTTATAAGAAGCAAGCTTTCTCTTGACCAGCTTAATTTGAAGCTTCTCACTCCCCGCAGAGAAGAAGTTGATATATCGGGAAATGACGAAAATTTTGTAGTAACGTCAACGGGCAGTTATATTCTTATCAAAATGGTTTCGCCCGTGAGCGGCAGGTGGAAACTGGTATTGGATGAGGCAGCCAACAATGAAAACTGTATTGTCACTCAGCTTGACTTTTACTCCATGTATGTCAAGCAGAACATTACAGACCTTGACAATACGCTTATTGTCGGTGAAAGTATGGGTATTTCGGCATCTCTCTATAACGAATCGGGTATAGTGAGAGATAAAACCCTTACGGAAAATGTAAAAATGATTACGACCGTCAGCGGAAACGGTGAAACAAAAACCATTGAACTTTCAAGACAGGATAACAACGTCTTTGCAGGCAACATCTTCTTAGACACAGAGGGAACATATATTGTTGTCACTACCGCACAGTCGGATAATTTCAATAAGCAGAGTACGCCTATCACATTGGTTGCAAAGAAATATACAGAAGAAGAAATTGCCAAAATCAGACGTGCCGCAGGCGGAGATGGTGAAGTATCCCGTTATGATATGTCGGAACATACACCCGTTTTCAGTCCTATCGTTATTATATCCGCAGTGCTTACCGCAGCCATTTTGGGTGTAATTATCCTGATAGTTGCATTGAAACTTAAAGAAAGAAAAGACCAACTTGGACTTTCACTGGCGAGGGCAACCCCTCATGAAGAAAATACAGAGCCTCCCGCACCTCCTGCACCGCCTATTGAAAAAGTGAAACCTATGGCAGACCCGGGCGAACCCGAATATGTCAATGTTCCTCTTGTCGAACACGGCAGTCTTGAATCCCTTATCAAAAAAGGTCCCGATGAGGCATTCAATGCAAATGCAGATGACTATAAAGTTGACGAATCACTTGAAGCCATTATCCGCAAAGGTCCCGACAATAATCTCGGTGTCGGCAAAGCCGAAGAAGATTTCAACGACTTTGACAATACTCAGGATGAAGG
>ONIF01000296.1 GCA_900317795.1 uncultured Eubacteriales bacterium
CGGCCTTTTAAAGGTCTATGCAGGAGAAGGAAGCCAGAAACAGCTTGAAGAGATAAAGTCAAGGCTTTCCGTGCTTGACCCGGTAAGAGATAAGATGGAAAGAATGCTCAGACATATACAGGACATAACAGGAGAAAAATACATCACCAAAGATGAAGAACAAAAAGTTACCCAATATGCAAGAGCGCTTGACAGTCTTTTGGATATCATACCGGATATACAAAAAGATCTGTGGAAAATAGGAAAAATTATATCTGATGAAAAAATGATAATAAAGGAGATATAAAATATGAGCAAATGCAAAGTATGTATGTCAGAATATCCGGAAAATAAAGGCGCTGTGTGTCCTTTATGCGATTTTGACCCGCCATATATGCTGGGAGAAGATGATCATGAGCTTTTAGCTTATATAAATTCCGAAAAGAAAGAGCTTTTAAAGCATATCAAGGCAGAAATAAAAGCATTTTCATATGATATAACCGAAAATTCTATTGATGAAAAAGGCGAGGAATGGCTCGGCTTCGGCAGTATAACAGAATTTGATAAAATATGCTGGCTCAATGAAAAATTTGAAACAGTCGGAACAAGAGAAAAGATAGATCTGATATCAAACATCAAGGTAAAAGGACATGTTTTCCGCCTGAATATATCTGTTCCGAATATCAAAAATGCTCAGTATCTTTGTGTCGGCATATCGATAGACGAATCCTTCAATATTTCTGTTTTTATAAAAGATCAGTCAGGAAATACTGCAGATGCCGGAAAAACATATATGTTCAAAAAATAGGAGTGGCCGAAATGCTGAATTTTTCCGACAAGGACAGAAAGCTTTACACGGTTTTTGCTTTTGATAATGACCGCTATTATACGGACAGTCTTTTAGAGCTTAATAAAGAGCAGTATTTGTGGCTTTCGCTGAGAAGCAGCCACGATCATGTATGGTTCTTATCCGTACAGGAAAATAAAAAAATAGATATAATGTGCTTTGACGACAAGCCGACAAATGTAGAGCTTAAAAGCAGAAAAAAGCTTTTGGGTCTTAAAGACCCGTTTGAATGGTTTAAAGAACAATCAAAACAAAACGGCTCACAGGCATTTGTCATGGATAAAGACTCATTCAGAAATCTTTTCAGCAAAAAATACTGCACTGTATCCGATTTGCAGAATATAACGATAGTTCTTGTACTGCGTCCGAAGATATCAGATCTTATAGAGATATTATTTGAAGATTATCCTCTGATATCTCCTTATTCAAAATATATAGAAGATCTCCGCAAAGCTACAGACAAGGATATAATCTTCAAGCTTTGCAACACATACAGCATGGATTGCTTTTTCACTCAGACATTCACAAGAGAACGCCTGAGAAACCTGCTGATGTATGTTATGTTTGCCGATAAGAAAAAAGCTCTTTCCGCAAAATATACAGAGCATATGGCTGTATATCTTGAATATTATCTCAACAATAAAAATATGCAGTGGGAAGACAACTATTCAATTCTTAAAAGTATACCTCTGAACAAGATAATAACATGCCGTGACATAAAGAAAGCTCTTTATGATAATGATACATGGAAAAGCTTTGAAGAAAAGGTCAGATATATCTACAGTCTTGACAGCAGCGACGCAGAAAAAGCAGTAAGGCTGTATGCGGAAGAAAAAGGTCTTTTTCTTCGTACAGACAATATCATCTTCATGTCCCCTATATCAAACAGCAATAATGAATATTATCTAAGCTCAGAGCCGAGCCGCTATAATATAAAAACCGATGATATACCAAAAAGCATAAAGAAATATGTTTTTGAAAGCTATGAAAGACTTTACCGCAGGGCAATGACAGAAAGCGGGCTGGATGAAAACGAAAAATGTGTGGAAAAGCTCACCGAACTTATAACTACGTTCTGTAATATAAGACAGACGGATCACACACTATCAAAATTTGAGAAATATTTCAGATACTTGATATGCATAGATAAATGCACAGACAGTCTGTACAAAAATGAAGATGAAGCCGAAAAAGACATCAGGGTAATAGATTCATATCTCAAAGCCGTTAACGACCTTTTTGAGCATATGACTGACTGGGACAATATCAAAAATGACGAAGCGGAAAAAATACTTGAAGATATGGACAGACATTTCTGCAAGGGAACAGACCGTGAACTTATAAACAAAGCAATAGACAGCTGTAATGTTCTTATAAGAACGAATACACCCAAAACCACGCCGTTTTCATGTGTCAGCGCCAAGGTCCCGAAGTTAGACGGCAAATGGGGAAAACTGGTGTAAGACATAATCAATAACACAAAATAAAAGAAAAGCGGTGATGTGTATGAATGAAGATCAGAACGGCGTCAAAAATGAAATGATCCCCTCCGCACCGGAAGCCGAAACAGAAATAATAAACAAAGAGTCTGTTGAGCGATGTTCACGCACAGAGATACTTGACGTAATAAATATGATATCTCCCGTCAGCAGCAGGCTAAGCCCCGAATATATCGAGGAAAAAAATCTTTACGGTTTTATCGATACCGTAAGGGACTACTTTGTAAACGGTTATCCGGTCGAATATGAAGATGATCCCGATGCATGTGAGATAAACGACTATATAAGAAAGCTCTCATATATGCTTTACAGTGCCGTAAAGAGCGGATCCGAGCTTGAAGCCAATTCCGCAATAGCAGGTATATACAACAGCATAGAGATACAAAGCGAGCTTTCTGTTGTAAAAAAAATATATAAGGACACATATGAGGAATACATTAAAAGCTGCCGGGAATACTTCAAATGCTTCATATCGCTTACAAGTGTTTCAAGACGAGTCGATGATGTAAGCAAGGAAGTAGAAAACTATAAGCAAAAGCTTGATGAAAAATAAAAAAAATACAATGACACTGTAGACAAGATAAAAAAAAAGACAATACTTATAATGACTCTTCACAGCTGTGGTCAAGAGAGATGCATGAGCTGTACAATGATCTTGTCAGCCTTAAAATACAGCAGTTCAATATAAAATATGAAAAATTCCAGCTTGACGCAGGAGAAAAGGAGCTTCACAAGAACAGTGCTGTAAGAGAACAGCTTATATCAAGTCTTGGTACAAAACCCAGTCCTGACAGCATAGACTCAATGAAAAGTATTTCTTCTGTCTATAAAAATGTACTCAAAAGATCGAATAAAGTCAATGAGGAGTTCATACAGCTTTTTGACAGAATGAAAGAAATGAATGATGAAATGGACAGAGCATCCATAGAATAAAGAATAAAGAATAAAAGCTAAAAGCTCAAATGATTTTTTATAAAGGAGAATGACAGATATGCCCGCAAGAAGAACATCAACTTTAAATGACAGTGCACCTGCTGCAAAAAAGAAAGGAAGAAAAGGATTAAAAAGCTTTATTGAAAACATAAAAGGCAAATGGTCAGAAAGAAAAGAAATAGCAGAAAGAACAATAAGCAATAACAATGCTCAGAACGAGCAGAAAATAATTGAAGTGCTTGAAAGCATTGACTTCAACAAAAGCAAGCTCGAGAGTAAATATCTTGATTTCAAGACATTTGAGAGCCAGACATGCGGTGATCTTGAAAAAGCCAAAAAAGATATAATAAACTCTATAGTAAGCAATAATAATTATACAGATCTCAATATCAAGGAATTCGATAAAAAAGTATATGAAATAGCTATCGAATACAGGAACGCTATCGCAAACGGTCATAAAAACACAGCATTTGCAGCCAAGTCTGCACTCACAATAGCGATAATTGATATAAGAAATCAGCTGAAATTCATTCCAACCCAGTGGAGATTAAACTATCTCCAGCAATGTACAGATTATCTTGACAATTGGATACAGCTGTTAGAGAACTGCATCTCACTCGATGCAACAACTATATCGCTTGAAAACAGCGACAGGGAGCTGCAAAACAAGCTTGAAGAGATAGAGGAAAACAAGAATAAGTATAAAGAAGGTCTTGAATCCGATGAGACAATGCTAAGAGCGCTGAACAAGGTATTAAACATGACAATAAAGGACACTCTTACAGATCCTCTTCTCAGAAGTATATTCGATAATATCATTGATTTTGACATAAGCAGCAGAATGGTAAGATTTGACATACATATGAACAATATGCAGAGAAGAAATAATCAGATGTATGCAACACAGGTAGATATGCTGAGAAAGAATGTCCAGAATATACCGATACCTAAGGATCCTCTTTCATTTCAGAAGTTCCAGCAGTCAGTCAAAAACATGATAGCTGAGATAAACAAGACAGATAAACAGTATGAAGAATTCCTCAACTTCATTTACGAGATGGACGGCGTTCTTGAAAGTCTTGAAAATACACAGGCTACAAAGATGCAGCAGAAGATAGTATTTGAGAGAATAAACCAGATGGTAGAAGCTATGAATGATATAAACCAGAAAGACAGCATCGATAACATGAGCGGAAAAGAACTCAAGGAAAGACTCGGAATAAAAGAAAAGCAGGAAGTACAGGAAGTACAGACAGAACAGCAGTACGAAGAACAGGAAGAAGAAAATATCAACATTAACTGATAAGGAGGAAAAAATATGTCTGTTGAAGATATAAAAATGAAGACCCAAAAAGTCAAAAAAACTATCGAAAATATGATGAATGACAAGAATTATAAAAATAAACAAAAGTTTCTCGACTGGAAGAGCAAATATTCCGAACAGCTCCATTACTGCTGCGGAGATCTGAGTGTTTGCAAAAACAATTTTTCTATGATAATCTTCGATGTCGTAAAGAAAATAAATCAGGGCGAAGATGAACTCAGAAATGTAGATCTTCAGAAAAAAGAGCTTGAAAATGCTGCCATAGGCTATATGATAGCAGACGATGCAGAATATATTCTCAATTCAATAAGCAATTATGATGCTATAAACTATGCATATGATTCTCTGAATATGGCTGAAAGAAGACTCAAGGGAGATATACCCTCGAAAAAACACTGGTTATTCGGAAAAAAGCCCGAAAGAGAAAGTGTGAGCTCCATATTGGAAAACGAAAAGATAGAATCAGAAAGATATAAAATATATCAGGCAATAGAAGATGATCTTTTAACGCATGGAAGCATTGAAAAAGCCTTGAAGGACTATCGCGCCAAAAAGAAAAAAG
>ONIF01000086.1 GCA_900317795.1 uncultured Eubacteriales bacterium
TCCCTGCTTTTCAATTTTTTCTTTTTTTTCATACATTTCTGCCTGTCCCGGTATAATTATGACACTGTCATTGTCAATTTCCTTACTGCTGATTAACCAGATGTAATCACTGCAGATTTCCGAAATATAAACAATATCCACTTCATTGCTTTTTTCTTTATCTTCCGCCTTTTCCCCCTCAGCAACCGCACCATAAATTTTAACATCTGACGGAATACAGATTTCTGAATTTGATTTCCAATTTGGAATATATTCCGTATCATTCACGGTAACGGTATCATAGTTTTTTGAAATCACAATATCGGAACGGTAAACTAAATGATTGGGTTTATGTACGGAAAAATCATCGGAAATAAGTCCGCTTAATACAGATGAACAGGAACATAAACATACCGACATCAATACTGAAACTGTAACTATTGATGTGATTTTCTGTTTTATATATTTTTCCTTATTGGGCTTAACGGCTTTTAATGCATTCAACATTTTCCTGTTATTCATTATCATCACCTCCTTGGCATATCGACATTATAACATACGGTCTTAAATATGTCAATAATTTTTTATTGTAATTCGATAAATAATTATCGTTTTACGTGATTATTGATAAAAATTAAACCCCTGTCGGCAGATTTATTCTCAACCGACAGGGATTAAAAATCCTAAAAAAATTTTTTATTATGCCAAAACCGCTCCGAGAGTTTCACACTTTTCAATAATATCATCATCGGGAGCGTCGTTGCAGATAACGCTTTCAGCCCCCAGAACAGCACCGCATTCTTTACAGTCATCTTCCCAGTTTCTCATCCATTCACCGTCACCCCAGCCGTATGAACCGAAAAGCACGATTTTTTTACCGTTCAACTTGCCTTTTACTGCACTGAACATCGGCTCAAACTCGCTTTCTTCCAATTCCTCCGTACCCATCGAGGGACAGCCGAATGCAATACCGTCAAAGTTATCTGCCATATCGGCACTGAAATTCGATGCCGTAAAAAGCTCGGTTTCCGCACCCTTGTCCTTTGCACCTTTCACAACGGCATTTGCCATTGTTTCGGTGTTGCCTGTTCCGCTCCAATATACCACCGCAATTTTACTCATAAAAAATCTTCCTTTCAAAAAAATAATCTATTCCAAAAGCATTGACGCTTTGAGGACATTTTAACACGACACCGCAAAATTTTCTATTCGGTATCCCTTTGCAACAAGTGAACAGCATAATTCCGTACAGCGTTTATATTTGTCAAAAGTTTGTCTTGCCTTGTTTTCGTCACCGTAAACTTTCCAACAGCCCGCACATTTGCAGTCACAGCCCTTATTTCTGATAAATCCGCATACATCTTCGGGCGGATACCCTAAAAACAGCCCTATTTCATGCGGAAAATCATCATTTTCCCGTAATTTTTTCATCAGACTTACAATACAGAGATTGACATTTTCACAGCAATATCCCATTCTTTCAAGAATATCCGATGCCTGTTTGCAGTTCAGGTCTTTTTTTAACTTTGACGGTCTGTAAAGATAGACAAGCGTTATACCGTTCTGATGTCTGAGAGGGATTACCCGAAGTCCTTTGGGAGTGAGTTTTCTGTTCATTTCCGTGAGGGTTTTATGTTCGTCGCGTTTTGTTTCAAAACGGCATGAAAACATATTTCCCGTTTTCAATCCCATCAGTGTAGGCGAACAGTGCCTGACAAACATTTCTTCCGACATAGATTTCAATTTGCAATGTGCAATCAGCAATGTGCAATGAAAATGCTAACCGACACTGCACTCCTTTCTTTAATTTTTCCGAACAGTCAGCGTTCACAATAATTATGCATTATGCATTATGAATTATGCATTATGAAGTTACGAGTATTTTTCGAGAATATTTTTAAGTGCTGCCTTAGAGCTATTATGTGATCTTTCAACGGGAATATTCAGATTTTTTATTCCGTCAATGGCACATCTTACCATTTTATGTGAAATCGTGTTCGTAAACAGTACCATTAAATCGGGATTTCCGATATTCTGCAGTCCCCTGCACATTTTCGGATAAACCCTTGCTTTGCAGTCATAAGACTTGCATAACTCAATATATTCCCTTATCATACATTCATTTCCGCCTACTATCACTACACTCATATTTACACCTCTATTAGTATTAGATTCATCTAACTCAATCACTAAAATATCAGTTAGTTTAATTTAACTAACCGATACAAAGATTATCATACTTTTTGTATTTTGTCAAGTACCTTTTGAAAAAATCCATATTGGCAAAACAGATAAAAAATTGCTCAAAAGACTTGACATCAAATATTAGATGTGCTAAACTATGTGTTGGTTAGCTATGTTTAATTTTATCTGCCTAACTATCATCTATTGATTCAAAGGGGAGGAAAAAACAATGATACCTTTGACATTGGCAAATACAGGTGAAGATTTGGTTATTAAAAAAGTGGGCGGTTCACCTGATGTAAAAAAACATCTCGAGGACTTGGGATTGATTGCAGGAAGTACTGTAAAAGTCATGAACACTTTTGCGGGAAATGTTATTCTCGATGTCAAAAATTCAAGAATTGCCGTCAACAGCGACATGGCAAAAAAAATCATGGTATGAAAGAAGGAGAAGTTTATGAGGACTATCAAAGATGCCAAGACAGGCGACAAAGTTAGAGTTGTCAAACTTCATGGCGAGGGTGCTGTCAAGCGTAGAATTATGGACATGGGCATTACCCGCAATACGGAAGTATATATCCGCAAGTTTGCACCGCTCGGTGACCCCATTGAAATTACCGTAAGAGGCTATGAACTTTCACTGAGAAAAGCCGATGCGGAAATGATTGAAATAGAATAAAAGGAAAGGTGAAAAAAATGGCTGTAAAAATCGCTCTTGCCGGCAACCCCAACAGCGGTAAGACAACTTTATTCAATGCCTTGACGGGTGCTAATCAGTTTGTCGGAAACTGGCCGGGCGTTACCGTTGAGAAAAAAGAGGGCAAACTCAAAAAACACAATGATGTTACTATAACGGACTTGCCGGGAATATACTCGCTGTCACCGTACACTCCCGAAGAAATCGTGGCAAGAAATTATCTTGTTGACGAAAAGCCCGATGTTATTTTGAATATCGTTGACGCAAGCAATCTGGAAAGAAACCTGTATTTGACAACTCAGCTTGTCGAATTGGGAATACCTGTTGTCATCGCCCTCAACATGATGGACGTTGTACGCAAAAACGGTGATACCATCAAAATCGAGGAATTGTCAAAGGCACTCGGCTGTAAAATAGTGCCGATTTCCGCATTGAAAGGAGATGGCGTAACAACTGCCGCAGAAGCTGCAATAACTGCCGCAGGCGGTGAAAAAACTATCCCTCAGCATTCATTTTCGGGTCCCGTTGAACACGCCATTGCACATATCGAAGAAGCTGTACTTCACGATATGCCCGAAGAACAGCAGAGATGGTATGCGATAAAAATATTCGAGCGTGACGAAAAAATCATTGAAAAACTCAAAATATCCGAAGAAAAAATGTCACACATGGAAAAAGATATTGTCGCTGCCGAAAAGGAACTTGACGATGATGCGGAAAGTATCATTACCAATGACAGATATGAGTATATTACAGGCGTTCTGAAAAAGTGCTACAAGAAAAAATCAGCGGGTGCATTGACAATATCGGATAAAATTGACAGGGTTGTGACAAACCGTATTCTTGCATTGCCGATATTTGCAGCTATCATGTTTTTGATATACGCATTTGTAATGATGCCTGTACCTATGCCGTGGGGCGATTCCTTGGGAACTATCGTTACGGACTGGGCAAATGACGGTGTATTCGGTGACGGCTGGTATCTGTTCGGTATCGGTCGTGATGAATACGACAGTGCCATGGACGAGTATGCGGAAAAGAATATATGGACAGACGAGTTCAAGAGTGAAATCAAAACTGCCGTTGACGCTGATGTCTTGGGTGCGGAAGATATTTATGCCGCCATTGAGGACGGAAGTTTCGGTGACTTTGATGAAGCTTACGGCACTTATGCCGATTCTGTTATCGAGTACTATGAAGAAAAAGAGATGGAATACACTTTTGCCGACATATATGACGAGGCAACAGGCGATGACGCAGAGGGCTTGCCCGACAATGCGGAATACGGTGTATGGATACCCGGCATACCGGCACTTCTGGAACCGCTTTTTGCCAATACCCCCGAATGGCTGCAGGGACTTGTATTTGACGGTATTATAGGCGGTGTAGGTGCAGTTTTGGGATTTGTTCCGCAAATGCTTTTGCTGTTCCTGTTCCTTGCAATACTTGAATCATGCGGCTATATGGCAAGAATTGCATTTATTCTTGACCGTGTTTTCAGACGTTTCGGACTTTCGGGAAAATCATTCATACCGATGTTGGTTGGCTCGGGCTGCGGTGTACCGGGTATAATGGCTTCAAGAACTATCGAAAGTCAGCGTGACAGACGTATGACCATAATGACAACTACATTTATCCCGTGCGGTGCAAAATTGCCGATTATTGCACTTCTGACAGCGGCAGTTTTCGGCGGTTCATGGTGGGTTGCACCGAGTGCCTATTTCTTAGGCGTTGCGGCAATTATTGTTTCGGGCATTATGCTCAAAAAGACAAAGATGTTTGCAGGCGACCCCGCACCTTTTGTAATGGAACTTCCGGCATATCATTTGCCGACGGTCAGCAATGTTCTCCGTTCCGTATGGGAAAGAGCATGGTCTTTCATTAAAAAAGCCGGTACTGTAATCCTGCTTTCATCGGTTCTTATATGGCTTTTGAATTCACTTGGTTGGAATAACGGTGCATTCGGTTATTATTCTGAATTTGATGAGGACGGTTTGAGCATTCTTTCGGCAATAGGCAATTCCATTTGCTGGATATTCGCACCTTTGGGCTTCGGCAATTCAACCGCAACGGTTGCCACAATCATGGGACTTGTTGCAAAAGAAGAAGTGGTAGGCGTATTCGGTGTGCTTGACTTTGAGGGACTGACAAGACTGGCAGGTTACTCTTTCTTGGCATTCAATTTGTTGTGTGCTCCCTGCTTTGCGGCTATCGGTGCAATCCGCAGAGAAATGAACAATCCGAAATGGACACTCTTTGCGGTAGGCTATCAGTGTGTATTCGCATACGCTGTATCTTTGATGATATTCCAGATAGGCAGTATCTTTACAGGCAATGTAAATGTTATCGGTCTGATATTTGCCCTTGCGGTATTGGGATTGATGTGCTTTATGCTGTTCAGACCTGCCCCGAAAGAAAAATTACATCATCACACTGCATAAGGAGTGAAAAGCTGTGTTTGAATTTATCTCACAAAATCTTTCGACAATTATTATATCAGCCGTTGTTTTTGCAGTAATCATTCTTGATATAGTTTATTTGGTACGCAGAAAAAAACAGGGCAAAAATATATGCGAATGCAGTGGCTGCAACGGCAACTGTTCGGGGTGTTCGGGACAGTGCGGCAAAAATTCCGGTCATTGAGAAAAAAAAAGGAAATCAATCCGAATACAGCAAGCAGAAAAATCATTCCCGCAACACTTACAGCCCTTGATATTTCAGTAACGGGCAAAGGCGAAAATCTTTTATAAAAAATTATATACAAAAAACCACCCGAACTTTCCACAGTTTTTACGGAAAAGTTCGGGTGTTTCTATTTCAAAACAATATCTGCCAATATGTCCCTTGTTAACTAAATCAGCCGACCGTCAGAGATTTCTATTTTTCTTTGGCAGGAATCGGCAATTCCCATATCATGTGTAATGATAATAATCGTTTTACCGTCATCATTCAGATTTTTGAAAAGTTCCATGATTTCAGCAGATGTTTTTGTATCCAACGCCCCTGTCGGTTCATCAGCAAGTATAAATGACGGATTATTGACAATCGCTCTTGCAATGGCTACACGCTGTTTTTGACCGCCCGACAGCTTATTGACGGGCTTGTTTGCCAATTCCGATATGCCGACACGCTTTAATGCCGCCAATGCCAATGCCTTTGGCTTGTCAGACTTCTTTGAATGGCTGAAATAAAGCGGTATTCTGACGTTTTCAAGTACCGTATATTCCTCCACTAACGCAAAATCCTGCATAACAATACCGACTTTTTCATTTCGTATTTTGGCAAGCTGTTTATCCGACAGCTTATGCACATTCGTTTCATCAATCGTATATGTACCGCTTTCAAATGTGTCTATACAGCCGATTATATGCAGCAATGTTGATTTGCCTGCACCCGATTTTCCTATAATAGCCACCATTTCACCGTCATCTATCTTCAAAGAAACGTCTTTGAGAGCCGTGAATGCGTTGGATTTTTTGTAATTATATGTCTTTGTGAGGTTTTCAATTTTTATCATATCAATTCTCCTTTATCGTTTCAACAGGTGAAGTTGTTTTTATGATATTATGCGGAAGAATAATTGCCAAAAGATACATTATCGCAATTTCCGCAATGCTTATTACAAGATTATTCATTTCATATACAGAACCTATGAGATAATCCATATTGATTATTTTCATTACCAAAATGCAAAGTACCGTAAGAACAGCCGCAACCGAAAACAAAATCGTCAGATACGCAATAATGATTCTTGTGCAGTCTTTCCAACGACAACCGCAAAGGAAGAAAATACCGAAATTTTTTATCTGTTTTATCGTTGATATGGCAACAGAACCAATCAATCCTGCCAATATAACGACTGCTGCTGCGATAACGATGGGCAGCATACGAGTATAAATATCATTCAGATATTTTTCGCTTTGTTCCGACAGAGTGGAAAAATTTTCTTCTCCATACATATCTCTGATTTGTCCGAATTGTTTCAGATAGTTGGTATTGTAGGCAATATCTTCTTCACTGAGTCCGTCTTCATACGAAATAAACCATGCCGAATTGAATTGAGTAGCTGTATCGCCGAATAAATTCATGTCGACCAAAGCAAATGGCGGTCTTGTGCTGATGTTACAGTCAAAAGGTTTATAATAATTGAAAATACTCAGCTTGTCATTGATACTTTCGGGAAATTCGGACGGGGGAACATAAGTATTATCTGTCAGTATGCCGACAACTTTGATTTTGCCGAGAGGGGTATCGTACACTTTATCCAAAACGGCATTTGTTCCGCCCGATATGACAATTTCAATTTCACCGTTTTCGTTTTTTTCAGAAGATGCCCATCTGCCTGCTGCAAGCGGCATTCTTAATTTTTCAAATATACTGTGGTCTATATAGAAGGCATTGACAACATCGGTATCATATCCTTCAAGCTTTGATATAAGTCCTCCTTCATTACTTCTCAATCCTCGACTGATTGTATAAATTATTTCCGTATTGCCCTTTAAATTTTCCTTGAACATCTCAATAATGGCAGGATAGGAAAGATAATTATATTTGTCATATATTTCTTGAATTTCCTTTTTGTCGTCATAATAGCCCTCCTCAAAACCTGCATTTATAAACACAACACCATTATGTGAAAGCATTTCCTTATATGGTTCATAAAGCATTTTCTTGCTGTTATAGGTTGCAATAACGGTATTTGTCAGAATGAGCATGGCGGCAATTTCAAGA
>ONIF01000297.1 GCA_900317795.1 uncultured Eubacteriales bacterium
TGAAAAATCACATTTTGGAGTTTCTTTCAGCCATTCCCGCAATTCTTCATCTTTTATATCATTTTCGGTCATGCTTAAAAGCATTTCTTTGAATTTTTTCAAAACGGGTAAAATAATTTCCTTATTAGGTTTATAGTCAAGTTTCTCCCAACAAAAGCCAGTTTCTGCATTTTCTATAACTTTAACCAAAAATGCTCTGTCATTCAAAAATGTTTTCCTGTTCCATATCATTTCCGATATGTCAAAACCTACAGTACCCATTCCAATGGTATTTTGGTCTTTCTCCGAAATCCATACTATCAGCCTTTTTTCACTGTCCGTTTTTGCCAATTCCGAACCGCTCAATGCAATCAGATTGATAAAAACATCTGTTGCACCGTTTGAAATACATATACTATCGTCCTTAAACGAAATGATATTCCCCATATATCCTCCGAATTACGAAACGTCAAGGTCATCTATATATTTATAGCCGTTCTCGACAATATAATCTTTTCTTCCGCTTAAATTATCGCCTAACAGTATATCAAACATTTCAGATGTTTTCTTTGCGTCATCAGGCATGATTTTGATTAACCGCCTTGTTGACGGGTTCATGGTCGTTAAACTCATCATATCGGGCTCGTTTTCGCCAAGTCCCTTTGAACGCTGTACCGTGAATTTATTCTTGCCGATTTGTTTAATAAACTGCTCTTTCTCCGCCTCAGTGTAGGCAAAATATACCTTCTCTTTTGAAGTTATCTCATACAACGGTGACTCCGCTATGAATACCTTGCCTTCTTCAATAAGTGTCGGTGTAAGTCTGTATATCATTGTAAGTAAAAGCGTTCTTATCTGAAAGCCGTCAACGTCTGCATCGGTGCAGAATATGATTTTATTCCATCTCAGCAAGTCCAAGTCAAATGACGCTAAATCTTTATTTGCCTTTGACTTCACTTCCACTCCGCAGCCAAGCACTTTCAGCAAATCCGTGATGATTTCACTTTTGAAAATCTTATCATAGTCGGCTTTAAGGCAATTCAAAATCTTGCCACGAATGGGAATTATCGCCTGAAAATCGGGATTTCTCGCCTGTTTACACGCTCCCAATGCCGAGTCGCCCTCCACGATAAACAATTCCCTTTCAGATTTGTTTTTACTTCGGCAGTCAACGAATTTTGCGACACGCCCCGTCATATCCATATTGCCTGCAAGCGTCTTTTTGATATTCAAACGTGTTTTCTCCGCACTCTCTCGACTGCGTTTATTTATCAAAACCTGATTGGCGATTTTTTCAGCGTCAAGTTTATTTTCTATGAAATACACTTCCAACTGATGTCGCATATACTCCGTCATAGCGTCTTGTATGCCTTTATTTGTGATAGCCTTTTTTGTCTGATTTTCGTATGAAGTCACGCTTGAAAATGACGATATGACTATTACAAGACAATCTTTTACATCATCAAAATTTATCTTGCTTTCATTTTTCGTGTATTTGCTGTTCTGCTTCAAGTAGGTGTCTATGGAATATACAAACGCATTCCTTACAGCCTTTTCGGGTGCACCGCCATATTCCAACCAGCTTGAATTATGGTAATATTCTGATACACTTACTTTATTTGAAAATGCAAGAGCAATATTGATTTTGGTTTTATATTCGGGCTTGTCGTCACGGTCACTTACCATTCTTTCGGTCTGCCATGACTGCACCTGTGAAATTGCGTCATCTCCCACGATTTCTTTCACATGGTCAACAATGCCGTTTTCATATTTGAACTCCTGCACATCAAATTTACCGTCTTTTTCCGTGCGGAATATGAAGTTTATCCCCGCATTTACGACAGCCTGTCTTTTTATCGTATCAATAAAATATTCGTCTGATATGTTTATATCCGTAAATACTTCCAAATCGGGCTTCCAGTGTATTTTAGTACCTGTTTTTCTGCCCATGTACTGTTCACGGTGTAAGCCCCCGACGTTTTCGCCTTTTTCAAAGTGCAGGGTAAATCTTGTGCCGTCACGCCTTATATCTACGTCCATGTATTCCGATGAATACTGTGTAGAGCAAAGTCCCAAGCCGTTCAAGCCAAGCGAAAATTCATAACTCTCCGCCTCTGCATTGTTATATTTACCGCCTGCATACAGCTCGCAAAATACCAATTCCCAGTTATATCTTTCCTCATTTTTATTGTAGTCAACAGGTATTCCCCTGCCGAAATCCTCTATTTCAACGGAATTATCGGCATATTTTGTTATGATTATCTCCTTGCCGTAGCCCTCTCTTGCCTCGTCTATGGAGTTTGAGAGTATCTCAAATACAGAGTGCTGACAGCCCTCTATTCCGTCAGAGCCGAATATAACAGCAGGTCTTTTTCTAACCCTGTCCGCACCTTTCAGAGATGTGATACTTTCGTTTCCGTAAGTCTGTGGTATTGTTTTCTTCGCCAAAATTCTTCCTCTTTTCAATTATTCTTTTCAAATTTATCAATTACACCTTTAAAGTGTGATAAAACAAATTCCTCAAAACTTTGTCCGACAAGCTGCGGACACTCCAATTCATGCCTGAAAAATACCATTTCACCGGTTATATCACCGTGACATACGAGCATATATCCCGTACAGCAACCGGAATTTATAATCTGCAAAAGTCCGTTGTATGCCTGTCTATATTTTTCGTCATATTCATTTTCTTCCAAATGGTTCAGTTCAATATACCATTTATTCCATTTTTCATCACTTAACTGCGAATTCACCATAGGCGTTCTATTTTCTATTGCATACGGCAAATTATAATAATCTGACTGATTTTTAGTTTGAGTATAGTGACAAAATGAATTTTTATGGTCATAATATCCCTCAAACTCTGCCTGTTCAAGCGAATATATGCCATAATCGGGACCTGCACCGCCATTTCCGACCTGT
>ONIF01000299.1 GCA_900317795.1 uncultured Eubacteriales bacterium
AAAATACACTTGCCCGATTTACTTGGACAAGTTTATTTTTTAAGCGTGTATCATTGCGTAACGCTCACCGTTTAAGATACGAAGCATATATTCAACAGGTGTTACGTTGCCGTCAAATTTTTGATTCATATTATGAACATCTGCTCCGCTTGTAAGTACGGTGCCTTTGGTACGGGCTTTTACAGGTGTCTGCATTTGCCAACTGTTCACATTGTGAAATACTACTGCCGGCATTGTATAGCCGTTTTCCTCGAAATGCTCTCTGGCATTTTCGTACACAGTCTTATCTGCATTTTCCATACAGCAGTCAAATTCCATGTCCGAAAAAATATAAATCGTTTGGGGCATTTCATCTTGTTTTGCATTGTATTTCACGGCTGTACGCAAAATGAGGTCAAACACACTTTCAAGATTTGTACTTCCGCCCCAATCAAGCGTACTTATATATTTCAGCTTGTCATGCAGATTTGAACCTTTTATTTCGACAAGGTGAGGTGTGCTTTCAAAGGTGATGAGATGATTGTGAAATACTCCTGTACAATGTTCGGCACAATACAGTCCCATAGCCTGAGAGATAAGTGCAGGCATAAGCGGACCATAACTGCAATACATAGAGCCTGACGTATCTACAACGCTTATGGCATTTGCATTTCCGACTGTTCCCGGCAAGTTATTCCAAAGATGTTCCAGAACTTCTGTTTCATTTAGTTTTTCTCTGCACCAACAGCCGTTTTTAAAAAATGGGCGGAGTATTTCATAAGGAAACAAAGTATCTGTATGGATCAATTTTTTGTCACCACGCACATCATCAAGATATTCACTGAATCTGTCTTTGTCGTTTGTTCTGAAAGCATTTCTGTATTTCAGCATAGCGTGAGCAGGTACAGATTCATAATTGATTTTGTGATACTTCTTTCTTGAAATATGGCGTTCTGTAAGACTGATTTTCGCACGAAGTGATGTAATAATTTTACGATATTCCTTTTTATCCATTCCAAGCATTTGTATCAATTTGTTGGCAGTTTCTCTTGTGCGTGGACTTGATGTATTATCGGAAGGCAGCCATTTTGCAAGCAAGGAAATATGAGCATTTATATCACCGTTTTGACGGCTTTTCAAAGCAGTTTCATCTTCAGATAACTGTTTTTGTATGACGTGTATGGTTTCATTTTTGGCAGGGGTATCAAGAAGGCAAAGCAAGTCGTCCCATCTTCCAAATTCGGAAATATACTGTATATTTTTACAGACAGATTCTGTCCAAGTTTTTGCAGTATGACGTAAAAGTGTACGAAAAAGTTTTCTTTCGCCCATGCCTCTGCGAATATCCCTGATGTAAAAAAGCAGTTTCATGGCAAGTTCCGGATTTTCGATATAAGCTCGTTCAAAAAGTTTTATCTGTTCGGATTTTTTTCGGTATCTCATGCCCCCTGCCACCGCAAAAAAATCCAGACAGGCATCACCTGTACTTCCATTAGTTTTCGCACCATTCAAAGTATAGGTATAGTTGAATTCCGTTTTTAAATCATCAAGATAACTCATTTTCGCTCCTTTTCGTCAGATTATCGGATAATTCAAAAAAATAATCGGCAGAGAATGCCTGACACAGCTTGGCTGCAAACTGTCCGTTCACCATGTTTGGAATGACTGGATTTTCATTACCGTTCCGTATCTGAAAAAACAATCCATAGCTGACTTTCGGTTTCGCTTATACTGTGCCATCGGCACACCAATCATGCGAAATGCCATGATGAAATCGGGAAAATTACCGGATATTCGGGTGCAGACGCTCTTAAAAATTATTCGATAATAGTTATTTTGTCAGAAAACCAACGGTAACTGCACCTCCTTTTAGAACGGTTAAACAGTGATAAAACAGTTGGTTTAAGGGCTGCTGCATGATCTGAGTTTTCATACTCTGTTCATGTGTTTCCTTGAAATTGATACCCATTTCTGACTGCACTGCTGTATGCGTCTGTATCCGGCAGGAAACCCTTTATTCATCAGAAGTCGGTTCTCTGCCTGACTTCTGTGTATATAATATCAGCCAACAGACAATTTGTCATTAAACCCACAGTTTAATAAAATTATATATACAATAAATCGGACATCGCATGAGCTATAATATGTTTAGATTGAAATATATAAGGAGCTTGATAAATATGGGTTGGTATCATGTAGATAGAACAGGTAAAGGTGTAATGCTGAACTTTTTGGACTGTACGGAGGACTTGATTGAAAAATTGGCAATAACCAAAGATAAATTGGAAAGATGGTTTCCGCAAGACAAGTTTCCGAATGCAGAAAATATGACTTCCAAAGAATGTCTGGCATTGTATATGTTAAAAAATTATATGTTATACTCAAAACTTAGTCATAAAAACATATCAGACATCACTTCCGAAGATTTGGCAGAATTGGACATTGATGAATACACATACGAATATGAAAATTCGATGTTCGATATTTTGTCTTATGCTTTTTGTGATAAGTACGGCTATCCTTATGAATTGTTTATATCAGCGATTGACTATAATGAGGATAAAATGCTTTTTTGTGACACAATTTTTCCTCTGCCTGAAAAGTACAAATTTATGTATGATCTCACGGAAGAAAAATATATAAAGCAACTGAATGAATTTTTCTCGGAACTCACAGGTAAACAATATAACCTCGAATTAAAGATATGTGAGATGTACATCAAGGAATAATGACAAAAATAACCTGATTTTATAAATATTTAAGTCCAGCTAATAAAAGTCAATAGGAAATTTGAAATTTTTCAAAAAACTTTTCAAAGGAAAAAGGCATAGTGAAACAGACCTTTGCGGAAAAGCAAAACAGCTAATAAAAGTCAATAGGAAATTTGAAATTTTTCAAAAAACTTTTCAAAGGAAAAAGGCATAGTGAAACAGACCTTTGCGGAAAAGCAAAAGCCCAAAAATCTTATCGATAAGTTAAGATACATTTCGATAAACAAGGTTGTGTTGTTCGGGAGAGATGAATTCAAAAGGCTTATTATCTCTCAAAACCGCAAAAATGATGTTACAGAGCTTGTGCATTACAGCTGATAAAGCAATCATTTTGGGCTTGGACAGGCACTTTTTATCATAAAAATCCCTCAATATGGGATTTTTGGATTTACCGTTTTTGGTCAATCCGATACTGTTGATTGCCATCATGTGAAGAACTCTTCTCGCAAGCCTTGAACCTCTTTTGGAAAGTTTGACATTGGTACCGTTGAATTTACCGGACTGTTTAACGGAAGGATCGAGTCCCAAATAGGCATAAAGCTTTTTAGGAGCCGAAAATACGCTGAAATTGCCGATTTCGCACATCAGTGTAACAGCAGAAAGGAAGCCGCAGCCTTTGATAGTTTCAAGTAGTTTTATCTGTCTGCAAAACAATTCATCAGGATAACTTTCCACAATATCTTTTACAGAACGGATAAGTTGCTTGGCAGCACTGTCAAAGGTTCTGATCATTGAAATATAAAGTCTGATAAGTTCGGTATGACTTGGCAAAGAATGTCCGAAGGATTTTGCTTTTTTGGCAGCAGATATGAGCATTTCATATTTTTCTTCCGCATAAGCAGTGCCAAATCTTGATGTTTTCCTGATAAGCCCCGTAATACTTGATTTTTGGGCATTGAGAACCGCATCGGGTGAAGGATATTTATCCAAAAGTGCAAGAGAAGTATTCACGGTGATTTTAGAAAAAATGCCGATATATTCGGGAAAAGAAACTTTCAAAAGAGCCGTCAGCTTGTTGACATAAGCGGAACGCTGATCGGTAAAACGATAGTATTCCCTTACAAGATTTCGTATGTTCAGGACAAAATCAGACGGCATGACAGAAGTTTTTAAATCGGGCTTTAAAGCAATCAAAGCGAGTTTTTTTGAATCAAATTTATCATTATGTACTTTACGAATGTTTAAATTTGTGCTATTATTAGTGATGATAGGATTGATGATGGATACATCAAAGCCTTTATCACAAAGATAGCAGAAGAGTGGGTAATGATAAATACCCGTAGATTCGAGGAAGATGCGAGCTTTCAAAGAATTGGACTCTTCTGCTTCCTTTATTTTTTTAACAGCAGTTTCAACAGAGTCCAGGTTGGAGTGGGTTATCTTAAAAGGTTTACCCACAAAAGTTTGATTTGGCAAAGCAATAGACATGAAGCTGAAATCAGCTCCCACGTCTATGCCGACAGAAATATACAAATCAGTCATAAAGACTCCTTTCCGATAGGTATCCATTCCATTTCAATGAATACACAGCCTAGCGTGTGATACAGGTATAGCCACAAAGACGGCTCCCAACCAGCCTAATCATAATTTTTCATTGGATGGACTAATTGACTTAATTACAGGTATCAGCCGATTGAAATCGACTTCCCGAGGAGCGTGACATTTTTTATCCTATCCTCTGAATTTTACCTTATTTTCGTCTGGTTGTCTATCAGAAAACCGTCTTTTGACTATATCATTATTATACTAGGAGCGTGTCTGAATATGATAGAAATAAAAAATCTCACCAAGACCTATAACTATAAAAAAGCAAATGCCTTTACTGCATTGACAAATATTTCACTGAATGTTGATGACGGTGAAATGCTGGCTGTCATAGGAAAATCGGGTGCAGGCAAGTCAACTTTACTGCATATCATCGGCTGTATAGATACCTTTGAGAAAGGCGAATACACGCTTGACGGAATTGATGTGCATAAGCTGTCGGATAAAAAACTCGCTCAGATACGAAATGAAAAGGTTGGAATTGTCATGCAGGATTTTGCACTTGTGGAAGAATACACAGTTCTTGAAAATGTAAAGATACCGCTGTATTTTTCCAAAAAGCGTAATACAAATGCCCTTGCACTTTCGGCTCTGGAAAAAGCAGGTATCAGTGAACTTGCAAACAAGCCTGTCAATAAATTGTCGGGCGGTCAGAAACAGCGTACCGCTGTTGCAAGGGCTATTGTGAATGAGCCGTCATTTATATTAGCAGACGAGCCTACGGGGGCATTGGATACAAAAACTTCCGCTGAAATCATGTCGCTTTTCAAAACTCTGAACGATGACGGAAAGACGGTCATTATCATTACCCATGATAATAATATTGCAGAAATGTGCACAAGAAAAATAGAGATTTCAGACGGAAAAATCATTTCTGTCAGTCAGTAAAAATCATCATTCACATCAAAACGGAGAAACCAATTTTTTCGGTTTCTCCGTTTTTCAGTTAAATCAGTTCGGTATTTTCAGCTTTTCCGCATATAATGGTTCATATTCACCTGAATGATAATATAATATTTGTCGATCGTGCTCTCCGTCATCATATACGGCAATGATACGCTCATTGCCTTCATCATCTAAAAAGAATTGAGCGGTGTGTGTTCCACTGCCACCAATACTATCGGGGGGCTGTATTTCGGAAAGTTTTTGTACAATAATTGCAAAACCGCTGTCACTATTTTCGGATATAACTCTTTTCACATCATCTAATGTTATTCTTGGAGAAGAAGCGTCTATTTTTCCGACAATGACGGCTTCTTGATAAGGAAAAGTCAGCCAGCCGTCAGATTTTCTTACTTCCAAAAGTTCCTTATATTGTTCATCACTTAAATTGGGGTATAATTTCATACACTTGTCTAAAATACTCTCTGCTTTATCATATTGATTTTTCAATTCGGGATATTTTTCC
>ONIF01000490.1 GCA_900317795.1 uncultured Eubacteriales bacterium
TACAACAGCTTCAATAGGACTGCCTTTGTACCGTACATATATTTTTACAAATCAAGAACCGTATTATATGCTGAATGACGTAATATGTTATATGATGAATAAAGGTTTGTACTGCAATAATGAAAATTGCAAAACGCTCATTGCAGACAGTGCAGTAATATCTCAGAATGTCGTTATCGGCAATGGTTCTGTTATCGGTGAAAATTGTTTTATCGGAGCAAATACCGTTATAGGTGACAATACCATAATAGAAGACAATGTTTATATTGGCACTTGCTGTTCTATTGGTACAGAAAACTTTGAATTTTGCAAAACAGAACATGGATGGTCAAAAATCCGTGCAGTAGGCAATGTTCATATATGCCATGATGTTTTCATAGGCGGAAATGCTGTTATAGAGAAAGGCACTATCGGAACGACATTGATTGGTGCTTATACACAAATAGACAATCTTGTAGAAGTAGGGCATGAGTGCCGTATAGGTGAAAATTGTCATATTGTTGCTTGTACAGCATTGGCAGGATGGGCTGAAATTGGCAATAATGTTGATATATACGGACAATCTGCCATAAGCAATAATGTGAAAGTCGGAAATGGTGCTGTACTTTTGGCAAGAGCCGGAGTTGACAAAAATATTAAAGACAATGCAATAGTTTCAGGTTTTCCGGCACGTGAACATAAAACCGAAATGCGTTGTCAGGCGTTTTTAAGAAAACTATATTATAAAAATATCAAAAAGGATGTGAAATAAATGTCGGCTGTATTACCTATAATAACTAAGATTCTGTCAACTGTCAGTAAATTTCTTTTACATACAAGTCCTTTTATATTTGGAGCATGGGACAGAATAAAAAGACCTGATGAAACTCAGGATAAGATTTCAAATCAAAAAGGGATTGATGTTGAAAAAAGCAAAGTCGATGAAATACAAAAACTGAATGAAATGCTGATTCAGGGGCAATATATCAAGAGCAGGAGATGACCTTGAACGTCAGATGATAGTTGAGTATTCGGAAGCATTGAATGAAATATTGGATACATTCGATGAATACAATAAAACTCTCAAAGTTATCCGTCTTGAATCGGTAAAACGCAGATTCGATATAACAAATGAAAATCTGAGAGGAACATTTGAAAACTATATCTGCAAGAAAATATCCTTTGATAATCCTAAATTAACAAGCATATTGAAAATGCCTGCCGGAGAACTGAAAAGTCAGCATCTGCAGGAAATGAAACAAAATATCTTTATCGAAGCTGCAAATGATATTGTTAAAAAAATAAAGAAGGCAACTGATGATTTTACTACAACATTAGAGGAATCTTTTGAATTAAGCTTTGAACGTGCTGAGTATTCAATCGAGGAAAAAAGAGAGGCATTTGAAAAATTGTCTGAGACATTGGACGGAAATGCAACGGTTGCCGAAAATGTTTATGTAAAATCTGATTATACGATTGCTGTTTGCAGCTATGCAGAAGCTATGATACAAAAGGAGGAAGTCTAAATGGGCAGCGTTTTAACTACTATAGCAATAGGAGTTGCTGGAGCAGCTTTGGGAGCAGGAGCTGTTGCGGTAGGCAAAAAATTATTCGGAAGCGGTCACAGAGGAAGCGAAAGTACCGGAGCAACAGAAAGCTATGATGAAAGAAGTGCTGGAGTAAGCGAAACATATAAATTACAGCAGGCTTTATCGGAATTTCGTGAAGATACAAGAGCAAAGAGCAATAAATTTGAAAATGATATTATCAAAGAGAGCCGCAAGGCAATAGATGTTCTTATAGCTGATGTAAAGAAATATAATAAAATCCGTTATGGCAGCAGTGTACTTAATGTAAACATAAGTCAGATGGAGATAGAACAACGCTCAACCGAAGACAAAATTCATGGCTTTATTGTCGGCAAAGTATCAAAAAGAATCTCTCTTGATGATGACGAATGTAAATCTATTCTGAAACTTGATGCAGGTCGTAACAAAACAAAAAAGATGAATGAGTTTTATAAAAAAGTATTGGCAGAAGCAATGACGGATTTGAAGAAACTTTTACGCAG
>ONIF01000288.1 GCA_900317795.1 uncultured Eubacteriales bacterium
TATAAGCCGTCTGATACCCGATTTTTTCAGCATTAAGTAAGATATGAGTATTTCGCATACAAGCAGTACCATTATGGGAATAATTCCGCTTAACATGGACTGTTCGGTGTCCTGCATGGGAATTGACGCTATATTTGACATTAAAAGAGTAATGACAAGTTCGCTTGTCTGCATTTCACTGATTTGCCGTTTACCCATCATTCTCACGGCAAATATGATAATGATATAGAGTAAGAATGCCCTTATAGCCGAAATTATCATAAAAGACCTCCCCCCGAAATCAATGAGCAATTAGCAATGTGCAATTAGCAATGTGCAATTAGCAATGTGCAATTAACAGATGTGCAAAATATTGCATAGAGGTGATAAAGTTGTATGAGTTTGTAAGGGATTTGAAAGATATTTACACGCATTCACGGCAAAAGCCTTATGTGCAGAAAAAAACAATGCTTTCAAAGTCGCTTTGTGAAAATATAAGTTATTTCAAAACGGCATTTTCGGACAGTGCGGATTTGACTGTAAGGGAAATATCACTTTCGGGTATAAGCGGTGCGGTCATTTCCATAGATAATATGACGGATAAACAGGTACTTGCAGAGGGAATTTTAATGCCGTTGTTTTCGTATCATTTCGGGAAAAGCAGTGCGGAAGTATGCTATAATGACATAAAGTACAGGGTACTTTTCACAGCGGACATGGTTGAAATGACAACATACGAAGAAGTTGAAAAATATATCATGTCGGGATTTGCGGTAATAGCAATAGATGGTTGTAATAAAATGCTTGGTGCAGGGATACAGGGATATGCATCAAGGGGAGTTTCCGAGCCTCAGTCCGACGTAGTGCAGAGGGGTTCAAAAGAGGGCTTTGTGGAAAGTCTGAGAGTAAATATGTCAATGATGAGGAGGATAATAAAAAATCCGTCTTTGCATTTTGAAACAATGGTGATAGGGGAAGTCAGCAGAACGGAAGTATGTATATGCTATTTAAAGGGGACTGCATCGGAAAATATCGTTGACGAGCTGAAAAGACGGCTTTCAAAGGCAGATGTAAAGACGGTTTTGACATCGGGGTATTTAGTGCCGTTTTTGGAGGAGGAAAAGGACTTTTCGTTTTTCAGCGGAATAGGCATATCGGAAAGACCCGATACCGTATGCGGAAAGATAACGGAGGGCAGAATAGCGGTATTGGTTGACGGAGTGCCGTCGGCATTGATAGTGCCGTATTTGTTTGCGGAGTATTTTCAGACGCTTGACGACTATTCCAACAGGGCATATTTTGCGACATTCACGAGGATATTGAAATTTTGTGCATTTTTCATATCCATGTTACTGCCGGGGGTATATGTGGCATTGGGTACATTCAATCCCGAAATGTTTCCGACTTTAATGCTGAATAAAATAGCGGTTTCGATAGGCTCAACACCGCTGTCTTTAATGTCGGAAACGATACTGATACAGTTTGTGTATGAAATGATGAGGGAGGCAGGGTTGAGAATGCCACAGCCGTTGGGATATGCGGTAAGTATCGTAGGAGGGCTTGTTGTAGGTGATACGGCAATCCATGCAGGCTTGATAGGCTCGCCTACTTTAATGGTAGTTGCGATAACTTCAATCAGTTCGTATGTGATACCGAATTTATATGCCCCGTCGGCTATATTAAGGATAATATTCACGCTTGCAGGGGGATTTTTAGGTATATTCGGAGTTGCATTGGTATTGTGTGCGGTGTTGGTGAATATATGCGGAAAAAACAGTTTCGGAGTGCCATATACAACGCCTATAACACCGTTTAGTGCGGTGGCGGTGAGAGATGTATTGATACGTGCAGGGTGGAAGATACTTTCAAAGAAAACTGCAAAAGTGCAGAATTTACCGGGAGCAGATGTCAGTTGATAAAGAGAGATATAGTGACAGTCGGACAGATATATACACTTTTGTTTATAAGCAGAATATCGCTTTCGGTGATATATTCTGTATTTGTATCGGGCATGGAAAATATATGGGATTTATTTTTGCCGTTAATCATTTGCATACCCGTAAGCATACTGCTTTTAGTGCCTGTGAATTTCGGCAAAAAATCGGTATGCACGCAGGCGGTTGAAAAATTCGGGAAAATCGGTTATGTGATACCCGTATTGTATGGAATATATTTTCTTTTGTCGGGACTGTATGCGATAAAGGCATTGGAACATTTTTTAAATATCGTCTTGCCCGATGGGATAAATACGGGAGTTGTAACGGCAGTGCTTGTTACAGCGTGTATATATGGGGCAGTCAAGGGGATAGAGGCACTTTCAAGAATGGCAGCGGTTGTGCTTGGATTTATACTTTTGTCATCTGCAATAGTGTTTATATATTTAATGCAGGGATTTTCGGCAGAAAACATTTTGCCTGTGGAGTATGTGACGTTTGGAAGTATTGCAGACGGAGTTGTATTTATCATTTCAAGAATGAACACATCAGCGGCATTGAATGTATTGCTGCCGTCAACAAAGGGCAGGCTTTGGAAAAGTGCGGTAATATATTCCGTACTTGTATTTTTGTTTATGTGCTTCATGCTGATACTTTTAAGAGGTGCGGTAGGGGACTATATCAATTCAAGGGAACTTTCGGTATATCAGGCAACGGAGGGTGCAGGCACTCTGCAAAGATTAAATCCGCTTTTTATATTTGTGACAATGTGCAGTCTGTTTTGCAGCGTGTCGGTAATGCTGTTTGCGGTATCGGAAAGTGTAAAAGAGATTTTCGGGAAATCTCACGGAAAGATGATTTCGGTAATAAGCGGAATGGTTTTAATAGTATTGGTGCTTGTACTGCCCGAAAATCAGATTATTTTCGATAAATATATATGGTGCATATTAACGGTGACGTTTACGGCAGTCATACCGCTGATAATAAAAATGCCGAAAATAACGGCAATGTTTTTGGCGTTGGCAATACTTGGCGGTTGCAACAGTATGCAGTTAAATCAAAGACTGATCGTGCAGGGGATAGGGATTGACAAGAATGTTGACGGATATAAAATAACATTGATAGTGCTTGATACGGATAATAAAGAGAATGAAAATTCGGTAAAATTGGTTTATGCAGAGGGACAGACAGTTGAAAAGGCATTGTATGAGCTTGAAAATCAGCGTGGAAAGAAGTTGCTTTTAAGTCAGTGTTTGTTCATGATGA
>ONIF01000301.1 GCA_900317795.1 uncultured Eubacteriales bacterium
ACAACGGGTGCTTCAAAATCCGACTGGTTGATTGACAATGAAATATATACCTACAAAGTCAGATATGATGACATTTCATTACAGGAGCTTTCGGGCTATACAAACAACCTTTTAAGTTCCGTATATTGCGACGTTTCCTATACGGATAAATCTGTCGGCAGTACGCCCCTTGCAGAGCAAAATTCCTTTACGGAA
The DNA here is from genome assembly GCA_900317795.1 of uncultured Eubacteriales bacterium. GTDB lineage: Bacteria > Bacillota > Clostridia > Oscillospirales > Acutalibacteraceae > UBA1213. Next base: position 196 of record ONIF01000301.1, read on the forward strand.
ACACTTGATTTCTCCAATTATATCTCCAACAGCGGTACAAATGTTCCCATAGAATATACATACAAAGTTGACGACTCCTCCGAACTCAGTGAGTGCCAGCTTTATGAAAACAGTGAGTGGACTCCTGCAACCAATCTCATGGACTCCAATATATACGGCAAATTTTCCGCTGTAAAAAGTACCGATTCTTTTATAAAACTCCGTATCAATGACGGCAAACAGTATAACTGCTCGTCAATAGACGTTGACTGCACCGCCCTTGACGGAAATACCCTTGAAAAAGCTGTTACTTTCAAATATGATATTGCAACAGGCGGTAATGAAGCCGTAAAATATGCCCTCTCCTACTTTGAGCACATGGGGATAAATGCCGAACAGGATACAGAGGGCGGTAAAAATACCTGCACCATAAAGTTTACAGGCACTCCCGAAGAAGTCAACAGCAATTTTTCAAAAATTTTCGGCTCGCAAAATAAAACCGATACTTACTCTTATGTGCCTTTCATGACTTTACGCACCACTAAAAGATTTACCGACCATATCGACCTTTCTTCTCTCATTGTCGGAAAAAATGTTGATACCCCTGTCAACTACTATGTCATTGCAAAGTACGGTGATATTATCAAAAAAGTAAATGTCACATACCCCTCCGAAAACGCCAATTCCGAAAATAAAGAGATTGACCTGAAAAGCGAGGGCGTTGTATTTATTCTTCAATCGCCTTGTGCAGAGGTACATTTTGATGTATCTACTCCAAACGTCAGCGATATTATCGCCATGTGTATCATATCCGTGATAATAACGGCAGGCGGTATTACTGCCTTATTCCTCCTCAGAAAAAGGCACGGCAAATTTATTCCTGCCGAAGCCGTTGAAGTAACCCCTCTCCCCGAAAACGAAAAAAGAAAGAAGTTGGAAAAATGATTAAATTATGTGTATTCGACCTTGACGGCACTCTTGTCAACTCCCTTTACGACCTTGCAGACAGTATGAACTATGCCCTTGAAAAATACGGCTTTCCGACACATGAAACAGAAAAATATAAAAAAATGGTCGGAAGCGGTATATCCGTTTTAGCAGACAGGGCTATGGTAATTCCCGTGGGAAGTGCCAATCCCGAATTGAAAAAAGCCCTCCTTGCAGACTACAACGAATATTACAACATTCACTGCATGGACAAAACCCGCCCCTATCCAAACATTAAAGAACTTCTTGACGAACTCGACAAAAGAAATATCCTGTATTCCGTGATGTCAAATAAGCCCGATGTTTTCTCGAAAAAAATCGTGAAAGCCCTTTTCCCCGAAAATAAATTTGCGTCAATCTGGGGAAAGCGTGACGGCTTTGAGAGAAAGCCCTCTCCCCAGTCTGTATGGGCTTTGATTGACGAACTCGGCATACAAAAAAACGAATGTCTTTACATAGGCGACAGTGACGTTGACGCATTGACCGCCCAAAATGCAGGCTTGCAGTTTTGCGGAGTGGAATGGGGATTTCGTTCCGTGGAGGAACTCACCAATGCAGGTGCAAAATTCATTGCAAAAACTCCCTTTGACATTCTCACGGTGATTGACAATGAAACAAATGCCTAAACCGAATTATCAACTTGAACTTGATAAGACACTTAAAAAAATCACTTCCGAAAATATCCGCCCACGACTTTTACTTCATGCGTGTTGTGCCCCGTGCAGTAGTTATGTGCTTGAATATCTCACGGAATACTTTGATATAACGGTATTTTTCTATAACCCGAATATCTCCCCCGAAAGCGAATATCTTCACCGTGTCAGCGAAATTAAAAGACTGATTTCGGAGATGTGTCCGACAGTGAAATTCATTGAGGGCAGATATGAACCCGAAAAGTTCTATGAGATGGCAAAAGGTCTTGAAAACGAACCCGAAAGGGGTGCAAGATGTGTAAAGTGCTATCGAATGAGAATAGAGGAAAGTGCGGTTATTGCCAAACAAAATAACTTTGACTACTTCACAACTACCCTTTCCATAAGTCCCCAGAAAGACAGCCATGTTTTAAATTCCATTGGAAAAGCTGTAAGCGAAATATATGATATTCCCTATCTTTTTTCGGACTTCAAGAAAAAGGGCGGTTACAAGCGTTCCATTGAACTTTCAGCGGAATTTCATTTATACAGACAGAATTTTTGTGGGTGTATATACTCAAAGAAAAATGCAGGCACTTGAAAAAGTGTCTGCATTTTATTATTATTCTTTTGCGGAAATCAATTTATTGAACTGTGGCAGTTTGAATAAAATGACCGTGCCTATCATGGTGAATACCAGTTCGGGCAACATATACAACCCGTTATAGCATACAGAATAGATAAACGGGTTATTCCATTCTTCAGGCATCCATATATCAAATATAATCGTTCCCGAAATAACGTGGAAAATAAATCTTAAAGTCAATGCCAATGCAATTCCGATACAAATTCCCACAACGCCTTTTTTTCTGAAAATTCCTGAGATGCCTATCGAGGAATATGCGAGTATATAGTCAAGAGCGATAGTACCGACAATAGCAATTGGAGTAAGTCCCCAACTGAAAACCTCTGACATATCGAGTCCCATCTGTACAAGTGAATAGGCGAATGAAGCTGTGAGTCCCCATTTTATGCCGTATTCAACGGATATAAGTGCTATCGGAAGCA
>ONIF01000306.1 GCA_900317795.1 uncultured Eubacteriales bacterium
ATGAAATTGCATATATTTTCGACTTTCACAATGCCAGTTATCACAATTTTCTTTGCACCCATTCTTTCAAGCCTGCCTGCAATTTTCTCAATTTCTTCTGTTGTGTATTCATCATCATGATATACCGTATCCGTCAAAATACAGGCTTCCGTTAAATTAGGCGTGATGATATGCGACAGCGGAATTAAATTCTTCATTTCCCTGCAAAGCCTTTCATCTATCGTTGCATACATCTTTCCATTGTCCGCCATAGCAGGGTCAACCGTTACAACCGTATTTTCATTTGAAAATCTCTCTATAAAATCCTCTACAATTTTAGCCTGTTTCTCAGAACCCAAAAAACCCGAATATATCCCGTCAAACTTCAATCCAAGCTTTTCCCACTTCATGTAATAAGCTTTCATTTTGTCGGTGTAATCGTCAAAAAAGTAATCTTCATATCCCGTGTGATTGGAAAGTATTGCCGTAGGCAATGCACAGCATTGTATTTTCATAGCCGATATTATGGGAATAGACACGGTTAAACTGCACCTGCCAAATCCCGAAAAATCGTTTATTACTGCAATTTTTTTCTGCCTTTTCAAAAAATCCAACTCCTAATTCATAGCCAAGCCGTCTATCTTTTCATTGAAGTCACGGAAAGAAATACCGCCCAATGCACCGTTAAAATGATTGTATGAAATCATTTCGTTGTCCTCAAAATAATCATAGTGCTGTATCAAGCCGTCATTTTTGAGTTCCTCCAAAAAACTCAAAGCCATTTCGGCTTTTTTGTCCTTTTCGGCATTCTTGTACTCGTCACTACTTAAAAACTCATTTATTTTTTCATCAGCCTCATTCATCTTGTCCCACAATTCATCGCTTTCTTCCGAACTTTCAACGGAAGATTGAGCAATGACACTTTCTCTTGCAGGCTCACTTGAAACAGTTTCGGCATTCCCGCACCCCGATATGAAAAATATTGAACATAATGCTAAAATAAAAATTTTTTTCATTTTCACTCACCCAACATTTCAATGAGCAATGAGCAGTGAGCAATTAGCAATTATATCCAATCTCCTGTCAATCAGACGACTTCCCTCACAACTACTCACTGCTAATTGCTAATTGCTAATCGCTAATTATTATATGTACGATTTCAGACGGCTTTGTTACAAAAATCCCTTCAGGAAAATATTTTTCCATTTCCTCACGAGTGCCGTAGCCGTACAAACAGCCGATAAAATCCACTTTTGCCATGAATGCACCCTCTGCATCAAACTTTGTATCGCCAAGCATGACGGCTTTTTTATCCCTGCCGAGATTGTCAAGCACATACTCCATGACCTGTATTTTTGTATGTCTTTCGGGAGTTCCGCTTGAACCGCCCACAAAATCAAAATAACTGTCCAATTTCAGCATTTTGATAATTCTGTCTGCAAAAGGCTGATATTTTGTCGTTGCCACTCCAAGCAGTACACCATTTTCTTTGAGTGCCTGCAAAGTTTCATACATTCCCTCATAAACTTTATTTTTATAAATGCCCTTTTCAACAAAGTTTTTCTTGTATATCTGCAAGCCTTTTTCAGCGTCTTTTTCCGAAAAACCGCACCTTTTCAAACTGTCCGTCAAAGGCGGTCCTATAAAGCTTGCAAGCGTCTTTTCATCGGGCAAAGGTCTTTTCATTTCTTCAAAAACAATTCTCACGCAATCCAATATGCCCTCGCCCGACTCGCTCAAAGTTCCGTCTAAGTCAAACAATGCTATGTCATATTTTTTCATTTTCCGATACCTTTCATTGTAAGAGATATTCTGCCTTTTTCAACATCAACTTTCACTATGCGGACATTCACAACATCACCGACTTTCAAAACATCTGACGGGTGTTTAATACGCTTGTCGCTTATTTGTGATATATGTACCAATCCGTCTTGATGTACGCCTATATCTATGAATGCACCGAAGTCTATGACATTTCTGACAGTGCCTTTCAACTCCATGCCCTCTTTCAAGTCCTTTATGTCAAGAACATCTGTTCTTAAAAGAGGGGGCGGAAGTTCATCTCTGGGGTCACGACCGGGCTTTGTGATTTCTTTGATAATATCCTGCAAGGTAGGAACGCCTATGCCTATTTTTTCACCAATGCTTTCAAGACCGATACTTTCGGCTTTTTTGGCAAGGTCGGATATATTTCCCTTTGCAACGTCTTTCAAATCATATCCGCACAATTCAAGAAGCTGTTTGGCTGCCGCATAGGACTCGGGGTGTACACCTGTATTATCAAGGGGATTTTTGCTTTCGGGAACTCTCAGAAATCCTGCACACTGTTCAAACGCTTTCGGTCCAAGCTTTGAAACTTTCTTCAATTCCGCACGGGAACTGAATGCACCATTCTCCTCACGGTAGGCAACAATATTTTTAGACACCGTTGCATTGACACCCGACACTCTTGAAAGAAGTGCAGGCGACGCTGTATTTAAATCTGCACCAACGCTGTTTACGCAATCCTCAACAACTCCGTCAAGAGCCTCACTCAAACGCTTTTGCGGCATATCATGCTGATACTGTCCGACACCGATTGCTTTCGGCTCGATTTTCACAAGCTCTGCAAGAGGGTCTTGCAATCTCCTTGCAATAGATACGGCACTTCTCAAAGTCAAGTCCAAATCGGGCATTTCAGCCGCTGCCAATTTTGATGCCGAATATACGGAAGCACCTGCTTCACTTACCACCATATATGAAACTTTATCGTCAATTTCGGCTATGCACTCCGCTGTAAACATTTCTGTTTCTTTGGAAGCAGTGCCGTTTCCGATAGCAATTATCCCTGCATGATATTTCTTTATCATATCTTTCAAAGTCTG
>ONIF01000302.1 GCA_900317795.1 uncultured Eubacteriales bacterium
CTACAGTTTGGCAAATAAAAGACGATTATCAGGCAACGGCTTTTGCAGATTTGGAGATAACTTTTACATATCCAGACAAAACGAAAGACAAAAATTCTGTAATCTTGCAGTTTGAATTTCAGTATGATAAATCCTCTGAAATCTGGGAAATATCCGATGTAAAGTCGTCAAACGTGAAATGGAAGTGATACCTTGTCGAAAATCAAAAGTACAATTTATTGGACAATACTTGCAATTATTGTGTTGGGATATACATTTTTCTTTACATCAAAATTTCTTTTCCATGAAGAAAAATCCCTGCTGTACACGGATTTACAAACAGAACAGCTATTATCGAATGAAGTCAGTTTGACTTTGCAGAAATGGATATATTCCCCGAATGAACGTGCGATGATGGTGATGTTCAGTGCAAAAAATGACAGCCTGCAAAATCTTGATTTGAATTGGTCAACGGCTGAACGTCATAATAACACCATGCTGAACCTCGAAACAGAGATCATCTATCCATTTGAAAATATCGTTGTTGTGAATATAGCAGGTGTTCCGGAAGATTTTGAAGAGGTTTCTCTGTCATTACAGCTTGACAGTGAAGACGTTGCAAACCCTGTTGTGCAGTTTTATACAAATAAAAATTCTGTTGAAGTCGTTGAAAAAATCGGCACTTACACGGATATTGACTATCGCATTGAGTATTTGAATATTCAAAAGTCCGACAAAGAAAAGGCTGTAAAGGAACTCTCGGACGAAAATCAAACGCTGCTTGCGGATAATGAAACTTACCGAAAAGCTATGGAGAGCATGATTGAAAATCAGAAATTTGAAACGATTGCTGAAATTGAGGAAACAGACAGCAAAATAAAGGCTTATCAACAGCAGATTGACAGCAATGAAAATATTATCAATAAAAACAGATATAAAATTTCGGCCCTGCAATCCGAAATTGCCGATATCGAAACGGCTATCCGAAAATTGAGGGAGCGTGAGGAAAAATGATATTGTTTGTAGGCGAAAATGATAAGGGCTATTTTGTGCCTGAAATTGCCGAAAAATATGATGAAAAGTGCAGTTTTTCGGGGTTTGTAAGCGACCTCGACAGCCTTTCCAAAAGGATTTTGCAAGGTTCGTATTCAACGGTTATCTTGCACTTGCCGTCACTTGTCATCATGGATTATCAGAATATCGGGAATTTCTGTAAGAATATCAGCATTGCAAACGGAAATATCCGTCTTGTCGTGATGGCGGAGGGCTATAACATAAATTCCAAAATCATTCAGGCGGCTATCGGTGTGGGCGTGAGATTTTTCATGCTTGGTGTCAATGCTGCAACGCTGAAAAAGGAACTTTCAGACGCACTTGACGATAAAACGAATATTGAGGAAATTTTCGGGCAGTTGCCTACCGAAAATCAGCGTGATAAGAAAAAAGATGAAATTGAAAGCAGTTTTACAAGTTCCAAAACGGTGGCGGTGATTGGTTCTATGCATCGTATCGGCACAACTACACAAGCCTTGCAAATTGTCAAACACCTGATTTTAAGCGGTTTTACAGCTTGTTACATACAGCTTAACAGTTCAAATTATGTGCAGAGTGTCGGCGAATTTTATACCGATGCAGTTGTTGACGATAACATTGGCTTGGTGAAATATCAAAATTTGGAAATGTATTACAGGCAGGAACGTATATCGGATATTCTTTCAAAGAACTATAACTATTATGTTTATGATTTTGGCAGCATTCAGGATATGGGATTTACGCTCGTTCAGTATCTTGAAAAGGATATAAAAATAGTCGTTTGCGGTTCAAAGTCAAACGAGCTTCCACATATGCAGAATGTTTTTAAAACAATTTCAAGTTCGGAATATATTTTTTCTTTCACTTCTGAAAGTGACCAAAAAGAGATTTTGGGATTGATGGAGGATAAAAAGCCGCATACATATTTTAGTGGATACGTTCCTGATCCGTTCAGTTATTCGCCAACCCCTTTTTATGACAAGATTATTATCAAGCCTGCAAAATCCGAAACTCCAACGGAAAAAAAGGGATTTTCATTATTTGGCTGGAGGAAATATGGGAAATAAATTTAAAAAGGGATTTGTAAGAGAATTCAACGAAAGCAGACGGCAGGAACTTGAAGAGATAAAAATACGTCAAAGGCACAATATTTCAGATGAAAAAGTGGTCGTAATAGAAAAATCCGATACCATTAAATTCCTGTTTAAAGTGCTTTTAAACGGCATAAAAACAGCCGCAAGGATTACTCTGATAATCCTTGCAGCCGTTGGAATGATGTGCCTGATATATCCCGAAACAAGAATGGAGTTTTTCAAAATAATGTCGGAAATTTTCACGGGAACGAAAAATTTAATATTGGGGTGATTGTGTGGAGTACAAAAGATTTACCGATGAAGAACGTCAGAAAGCCAAAAATACAGATATGATCGCCTTTTTGGAAAGTTATATGGGCTTTGAGTTCAAAAAGGTCGGCAAATATTATCAGTGCCGACAGCATGACAGCCTGATGATTTATCCCGACAGACAGGGATTTTCATGGAACAGCCGTAATATTTCAGGCAGTGATGCGATTGATTTCCTGCGGAATATCGAGGGCAAAAGCTTCCGTGAGGCGATGGAGATAATTCTTTACGGCAGTTTCAATGCGGAAATTCAGCCTGTTATCGTCAAACCGCCGAATAATCAGCTTATACTTCCTGAACGTGCAGCACAATGTAACCGATTATTTGACTACCTGTGTCGGAGGAGAAAAATTTCGGCTGACGTTGTAAATGATTTTATCAATGAAAAGATGCTTTATCAGGATAAAAAAGGCAACTGTGTTTTCGTGGGATTTGATGAAAATGGAATTCTGTTCGAGGGACACTTCCAAATAAAAAATATCGTGCCGACTGCAAAAATTCCGATAAACGCTATGCGTTCAAGCAAATCGGCACGGACACGACACGAATTTACATATTTGAAGCACCGATAGATTTAATGAGCCACTGCACCATTACAAATATGATTTACGGCAGAGGCACTTACAAACAGCAGACAAGGCTGTCGCTTTGCGGGATTTCGGATACAGCTTTGAAAGCGTTTCTTGAAATCCATAAGGAAGTTAAAATTTTAAATTTCCGTTTGGATAATGACGAAACGGGACATTCTACCGTTGAAACGTACACAGAAAAATATATGGCATTAGGATATGAAGTCCATGCTGTTTTCAGCAAGGAAAAAGACATCAACGAAGATTTGCAAAAGATGGGAGGTTAGAAATCTATGCAGGCATATTTTAGAATGAACAATG
>ONIF01000429.1 GCA_900317795.1 uncultured Eubacteriales bacterium
GCTTTTACATATACGATTCAGGGTGTACGGACAATATGCTGTGCTGACATAACAGTGTTAGAATTAGCGGTTTATTTCACGATATATGACATCTCCCATATAGCAAAACACGCTTGATTCAATGTGACAATTATAGAATTTTAGTTGTTTTTTGAGCTTTTTTACATTTTTCAGAACCTATCTTTTTTCATTCGACAATATACTGCGGTAAACGCAACCATAGTTCGGCAAAATATTTTTCCAATTTGTAGTAGTATAGAAAGCAAGGAAATTTGACTAAATCACTGATAATAGCTGAGTTTTTGAGAATTTTCGACTGACAAAATTACCCAAAGTTTTTATGGGTATTTGTAACATCTTTACTGTTGGTGGTAAGTAGAGATTTTTTTAGCAAATCCACCATTTAAAATATATTCAAGCCTGAGTGTACATCAGGGCGAGGATACAGATATTGCAATACTGACCGAAAAGGTCAAAAGCAAAATCGGTACCCTTTCCTTTGTATACTCAAAATTACAAGGGTTGGTGCCGATTGGCACTAACCCTGTTTTATGCTCGTCCTGACTGCTTACGGCGGAAAGGACGTCAAATGTTTTTGCTAAAATGGCAATCATTAATCGCTAAATATCCGTAGCCTTTGGATTTTGATTCAACCAAATTCAAAATTCAAAGGAGATTACGGAAATGTCAAAGGACATATTATCTGCTCTTGAGGAGCAATTCAATCAGGAGTGTTTAGCAATCAACGTAAAAGAGGAGTATCCCGATTACCTCGGTACAGAACAATGGATCATCATTACAGATTTATCGGACGAAGAACTAACGGCGAGATACGAGGACTTGATTAACCGTTATTATCCTTATATCAAGCTGTCTGTTGAACAAGGTAAGGCAATTATTATATATCGCCGCAATGAGGACAAGCATAGAAAGAGAAAGAAGCTCTATGAAAGTCTTTTGCCTGACTGCGACGGAGAAGATGAAATCCACAGCAATCTTACACAGGTGGATTTCGTATCACAGCTTGTAATGAGCGATTACATAAAGAATATGCTTGAACAGTTACCGTCCGAGAAACAGCGAAATCGCATTGTTCTGCGATATTTATTTGGATTTACTGCTGTCGAAATAGCCGAGATGGAGAATGTCAGCTCACAGGCGGTTGATAAATCTATCCACGCCGGAATAAGATATTTGAAGAAAATTGTAATGTAGGGTTGGATTTTACCTGTTCCCGTTCCTTTATTTATGGAGGGGTATTTTTCAGATACCCCATTCCGTAAATAAATACAGAAAAGAGGAAATATTTTGAACATCAAAATTATCCGCCGAGGAGATATTTTTCTCTATGATTTTGGCGTTAACACAGGCTCTATACAAAACGGGTATCGTCCTGTGCTGGTTGTGCAGGCAGATGATTTCAATGCCAATGCTCCTACAGTTATTGTAGCGGCTATTACGTCCGCCACAGGTAAAAGATATTTGCCCTCGCACATTATCATCGGAGAAGGATTTGGACTTAGCAAGCCATCAATGGTTATGTTGGAACAGCAGCGCACCGTCAACAAGAACGAACTGATTGAATTTATTGGTCATATTGACAGCAATAACATCAATCGTAAGATCCACAACGGTTTGATGAAGGTTTACGGCTATTGGGACTATACTCGTTATAATACGGCAAACATCCGCTGCTTGTGCAGAGATTGTCTGCAAATCTACAGAGCATTACCTGAGTTTATCGTTACAAGGGTAAATCCGCTGTCAAAGGTTAAGGAAAAGTGCGACAAATGCGAGGGCTTCGGATATGATTACTTTGTGTATGAGCGAAACCCACGACCAAAGGACGGTAAGGAAAATGAGTAATAAGCGTGTCTATACCGTTGAGGAAATCGAAAACATTTTAGGTATCAGTAAAAACACAGCGTATGCTCTTGTAAAATCAGGCGAATTTCATTCTGTTAAAATCGGTGGGCAGTATAGAATATCCAAAAAGAGCTTTGATGATTGGCTTGATAATGTAGGTGCTGATACCGGTTCCTGTCAAGTGTGCGACGCTTGAAATCGCATCATTAACAAATCTTTGTTTTTCGTCTATGATAAATCCAAGCTCAACGGCTTGGATTTATGACAACGATTTGGAGGTGCTGTATTTGGATAAGAAAAGTATGTCCGTTCCCGAAATGCGGCGTTTGCTC
>ONIF01000304.1 GCA_900317795.1 uncultured Eubacteriales bacterium
TATGAGAGGGGTTTTGTTGTGATAGCCCGTTACCCTGATAACATCTTTGATACGGTATCTGTACAGTCCCGAACGGTTCGTTATGATAACCTCATACAGTTTTCCGACTTCCAACTGATGAAGAAGAAGAGGAGTGGAATTTTCATCATCTACCGGAAGAAACTCAAAAAATGCACCGTCAACGACAAGAAGATAGTCTTTCTCTTCCGTATTCATGGCAGTAGCAACAACCGCTTCAGATGCAGCATACATTCCGTAGCTGAAAGCTACATCTTCACCGCAGTAATATTTCATTTTTTCGGTAAACGGTGTAAATTCACCTGTACCTATCGCCACTACAAGCGACATTTTTTTCCATAATTTCGGAATGATACCTTCATTGGGTTCATTGACAAAAATTTGTCTGAGCTGTTCTGCTCTTTCGGGGGCAGGCACGAGATTTTTTTCAAGTTTTTTCCTAAGATCCGGCGGAAGATTGATGCTTTCATTTATCGTCCCCGTTCTGATGTCATTGACAAGCATCTGATAGTTGTCAAAGATATATTTCATCAGGTCACAGAGATTTGACATAAAAATTGACATTAAAAAAATCAAATCGGCATCCTGCAAGGAATAACGTGCTTTGATATACTTCATGTCGATATTGTCGCCATAGCCGTCCATCTCTCTTGGCAGGCATATCGTACTCAGAACCAAATCCGAACTTGCCAAGGCATAAGATGAAATAAATCCCTCTCTGATACCGCCTTTTGTATAGGTGCATTCAGTTTCAGTGGTATTCAGTCCTTTTCCAGATGAAACGCCTTTTCTTTTCATTTCTCTTAACAGCAGTGTATAGTTATATGAAACACAGCCCATATAAGGCTTATAGGAGTCGTCAACAACAGGTATTCTTTTGGTAACGCCCGTTGTGCCCGATGTTTTGGCAAAAAAGGTTATTTTGTTGGCGGTGATGAGATTTTGCTCACCTGTTTCGGCAGTTCTGTCAAGATACTCTTGATAATCCTCATAAGTCGTATAGGGAACTTTTTTTTGATATTCCTCTATGGAGCTGATATTGGCAAAATCATATTTTTTTCCGAATTCGGTATTTTTATTTTTTTTCATCAGTTTCAAAAGCATTTTTTCACTGACTTTATCGGCTTTTTTGCTTTGTGAAAGATATTTTTTGATGTGGTTTTCCCCATATATTGCAACAGCACGGATAAATATAAAATTCTTTATTTTTTCAACAACATTCATATTTCCCTTTCCTCCCAAAAAGCATTACTTTTCTCTTTTTCTTTTCGTTGAAAGCAGTATTCCCGAAAGACCTGCCGAAAGTAATGCTATGACTGCACCGACTGTCAGCCCTTCATTTCCCGTAGCCGGCAAAATACCGATATTTGATGAACTGTCGGAATTTCTGCTTGAAACGGAAGGATTTTTTGAGTTCTCAACCGAACCCGTGACATTGATTTTGACAGTGATACTGCCGTCATCGAAAATGAGCTTCAATTCATTTTCACCGTCATTGAGTTTGTTCAGAAATTCAGGCTTCATTGTCACAACTCCGTCACTGATAGAAATATTTTCCTTGTCGGAAGTCGAAAATATTTTTCCGCTCTGACGCACCGAAATACTTTCGGATTTTGAATTTGTATTTATTACAATGCTGTCGGAACTGTTTCTGTCCCATGTGAATTCGGTCTTGTCAGCGGTGATTTCTGCTGTATCGGAAGCATGTTTTTTATCCGTGACATTTACAGTGATGTCAAGAGTGCCGTCATCAAATGTCAAAGTGAGTGTGTTTTCACCGACATCAAGTTTTTTAAGTATCTTTGCAGTGATACCCACTCTGCCGAAAGTGATGTAAACTCCCCTGTCATCGTCCGAGGCAAAAAATTCACCGTCTTTTGCAATGGCAACATTTTTTGACTTTGAATTTGTATTCACGGCTATTCCGATAAAGTCACTCTTGTCCCATTCAAAGGAAGTTTCCTTTGCGGTTATTTGATTGTCCTCAACAGGTATCTCTGTCTGATTATCCGTAACATTCACAATAATATCCAGATTTCCCTCTTTGAGAATTAAAGTAATATCATTTTCACCGTCATCAAGTTTTTTGAGAAAATCATTGCTCAGATATATAGTACCGTAGTCTATAAGCAGATTATTGCTTATCAGGCTTGAAGAATAAAGAATACCATTCTTTTTTACAGTAAACGACTTTGAATCCGAATTTGTTTGTATAGTGATACCCGTATCACTGTTTCTGTCCCATGTAAATTCTGTACTGTCTGCTTGAAGTACAAACTGTCCCATGTAAATTCTGTACTGTCTGCTTGAAGTACAAACTCTTCCTCAGAGCTTTCTTCTAAAATACTTTCTTCAATTTCTCCACTCGTATCAGCAGTTTCATCATTGTCGGACTGTCCGATTTTTTCCAGGTAATTGTCCCGAATATCTTCATAAGCCTTTTTTATGGTATCGACAGATATTCCTGTTTTTGATTTTTCGCTGTCTGAACCGAAAATTGCCGAAATTTTGTCGTTGATTTTCGCATAGTCATATTTTTCGTCCGTTTCTTTGGCAAACGCTGTCATATTTACAGAACCGGCAAGCAATCCCGAACACAGAAAAACACATAAAATTTTATTCAGTTTCAATTCAAAGACCTCCCTATTATCATTTGTTTCATTATATATTGATGTTTGTTAGTTTATTCATAAGTTTTTTTCCCTTTTCCTTTTGTTTATAAGTCAAACAATGACCGAACACATTGTTCGGCCATTGTCTTTTTAAGAATTAAGCTTCAACTTTTACATTAAAATATTTCTTTGAGATTGTTCCGTCATTAATGTTTTTGGCCTTGACACAGATGATATAATCAGCAGCTTTTGCAGGCTTAATTGTAACCTCTGTATTTTCGTCATAGTCTTGTTTGGTTACCCATTTCTTATCGGTAGTCTTTTTGTAGTAAACACCATAAATCACTTCATCTTCGGCAACTCCGGCGGCAGAGCAGTTTACGGTAACGGTTTTACCTTTTTTGATGGTTTCGGCAGAAATCGTAGTTGTATTATCAAAAGCATTCAATACCAACAGATCCGGATACACTTTGGCAACGTTGCCTGCACTGTCTTTCACTTTTACGCAAATTTCGTAATTTCCGGTGAATTCGGGGGTTAATGTAATGGCTGCATTATCTTTGAAGCTCTGTCTGCAAGTCCATTTTGTATCGCCCTCTTTTCTGGTATAGAAAGCGTATGTGTAATCACCCGAACCGCCTGCACCTTCTGCTGCAAAAGAAACAGATGTTCCAAGTACTATTGCACCGGTTTCATAAGCATTTTCGTCCTCATAGACAATATCAACACCGATAGAGAGTTCTTCCTCCTCTGCATCAAGGAGTACATAGTTGATACCGTTTTCTTCTGCATACTGCTGAGCATAGCTGTCAGAGTAGCAGTAGATGGTGAAATCTTCGGCAGTGCCTTTCATCAATCGATGTAACAGGGATACCTTCCTCTGTATAAGCAGGAACAGTGATTTCTGTTTCCTCGCCTGCATAGTCCGTCAAAGTAGCTGTCACGCTGTCTGTCAGACAGTTGCTGTATACAAGATACTGGAACTTGCCCTCGTCAAGAGGGGTAATCTTTGTTGTTTTGTCAATGATATACGACTGGATATCTGATATAATCTTTCGAGCATATGCTTGGTATTCGATTATCTTTGTGTTGATTTCTTCTTTGACAGCGTCAATTTTAGCCTGGAGTTCCGCTGCTTTCTGAGCAAGAATTTCTTTCACTGCGGCAGTTTCTTCCTGAATCTGAGCCTGTGCTTCGGCATTCAATTCTTCTGCTTCTGCAAGGAGAGCGGCTGACTGTTCTTCGGCATCTGCCCAAACCTGATCGAGCTGAGCCAATGCATCGTTAAGGAGTTGGTCAACTTTCTGATCTATCTGTTCTTGAATGTTGGCAATGAATTCTTCATCATCACCGATGGCAGCTATGAGCTTATCCGTTTCTATTCTGATCTGAGAAACCTGTTCGGCAACAGCGATTTTTATTTCAGCATCTTGAATTTGTGCTTCCGCCATGATTTTTTCAGCCATTTTTGTTTTGAGTTCAGCCTTGACGAGTTTTACTATTGCTGTCTGATTGATAGCGTCCTTCGCCTGCTGTACAGCTGCTTTTGCCTGTTCTTTAACGGCTGCGACCTGCTGCTGAATAGCGTCCACTTTTGCCTTTAAAGCCTCGGCAGCCTTTGTCGTTTTGTCTTGAAGGTCAGCCTTGATTGCTTCCAATTCTGCACTTGCTTCTTCAAGAAGTGCATTGGCTTCCGCTTCGGCATTTTCCATATTTTCAGCGATCTGAGCTTCTGTTTCCGCAATGAGTTTTTCTACTTTTTCCTGTACGGCAGCCATGATCTGAGCTTCAAATTCCTCGTCATAATCAGCGGAGGCAATCAGTTTTTCAGCGTCTTCCTCAATCTGAACGATCTGATCGGCAAGATTTATCTTGAGTTCAGCGTCCCTGTATGCGGCATTTGCCATAATTTCATCTGCTGCTTTTATTTTCTGATTGATCTTTGCAAGTTTTGCAAGCGTTGTCTGTGACAGCTTTGCATAAGCGTTCTGTGCAGCTTCCGAAAGCATCTCTTTAAGGGCAGCCAACCTGTCGGACAAGTCATTTGTTTCATCTGCGGGAGCGATAACCACAAGTTCGCCATCCTGTTCTGTGTCCTCAACGGCAGCGGCACAAACGCCTGTTCCTGCGACCATCGAAAGAGCCAAAGCTGCGGTCAGTACTCTTGTCATGAACTTCTTTGAACTTTTCATTGTAAAAAGCCTCCTAATATAAAATTTTTTTACAAAAGCATTTCACCTGCTTTTGCATAATGTCCATCGAACTTAGACAGTTATATTGTAACATACCATGTCCAACTTATGTCCAACAAATATGCACTCAAAACGGCTCAAAAGCGAAAAATCTCCATTTTTAACAAAACATCATCATTTTATTTATGCAATTTACCGTTAAAATTTCATTTAACACAGTGCATTTTTGAACCTTTCACTGAAAAAGCCCAACCAACATTATTTTAAAATAAAAGTTATAATATTTCAAGCAGTTTGGAACGTTTTTTAGGGAATGTTTCAGATTGAAACGATTAGGGAAACAGGAACTAAAATTGCACTGTAAGAGTACGATTTCCTCGAATGAAAGCGGCAAAAGCAGTTTGACTTCATAAGTCCGTTGAATTTCCATACCCTTTTGTTCAGCGAGCTTTTGACCGTATGTAATTTGATTTTCGGATATATCTGTTGCAGTGAAATTTGTACCCGTGTGATACAGATTTATCGGCAAAACTGCCGTACCGCTGTCTAAGTCAAGAATTTGCTGTCCATGCTTGCCGATACCGAATGAAATGAGTTTTTTATACATACTTTTCGGGTAAATATCACGGTATTTTGAGTATTCACCTGATACTTTCCCAAAATCAAATTCATTTCCGTCATCTATGTAATTCAACTTCATAAAACTTATTCCTTAAAAATTGTTCCACCGCCAAGCAGAATATCACCGTCATAAAATACAACTGCCTGTCCCGATGTAACAGCTCTTTGAGGGTTATCAAATATTAATTTCACACAGTTGTTTTCAAGGGGATAAAGTGTTGCAGGCTGTTCCTTTTGATTGTAGCGAACTCTTGCTTTGACTTTCAAAGGCTCTTTCGGACACACTATCGACACCCAATTTACTTCTTTACCGTAAACTGTATTGGTGAATAAATCGTCATTTGAGCCGAGAGTGACTGTATTTTCAGCGGCATTTTTTGAAACGACATAAGCAGGCACACCCAATGCAATTCCCAAGCCTTTTCGCTGACCGATTGTATAACGGATAATTCCATTATGTTCGCCTAAAATATTTCCGTCCTTGTCAATGAAGTTGCCTTTCGGAAAAGTTTTTTGCGTGTATCTCTCGATAAATCCCGCATAATCTCCGTCGGGAACAAAGCAAATATCCTGACTGTCGGGCTTTGACGCATTTATTAAATCTTTTTCCAATGCAATAGCCCTTGTCTGATTTTTTGTAAGATTGCCGATAGGGAAGAGGGTTTTTGCAAGCTGTTCCTGCGTCATGCCGTAAAGAACATAACTCTGGTCTTTGGTTTCATCAAGACCTTTTTTTAATATGTAACGCTGTGTATTTTCGTCAAATTCTCGTCTTACATAATGTCCTGTTGCAATGTAGTCCATTCCAAGAATTTCGGCACGTTTCAAGAGGGCATTGAATTTGATAAACCTGTTGCAGTCAATGCAGGGGTTGGGCGTGTCG